>CAZNGC010000007.1:0-23576 GCA_964572435.1 uncultured Planctomycetales bacterium
CTGCAACCCCGCTCTTTACATAATCCATAAATTTCTGCTTGTTGCTGACATACTCCCAAATTTTATCCATATTCTTCCATTTAATTTCCTTGCCGTCTCTAATTAAAGAGAGGATGAGCGACTTAGTGTATAACTGGTAATCGTTTACATAGTGTTCATTACCTTTATCGTCTATGTTTACAACTCTAAATTGCATCTTTCCTGAAGCGAGCGCATCTTTAAAGTTAGCCTCTATCGCCTCCTTTGAATACTGCTCCAGCTTGTAACAAGTAGGACAACGCATTGTCCCGTGGAAGTAATAGGCAATTACGTGAGCGCTTTTTGCATCTTGCGCTGCTTTAGCCAACGGTTGAAAAACTATACTTGCGCTACTTAGCGCAACAACCGTCAGAAGAACGAACAATAATCTCCTCAATTTCTCCTCCTGTTACTTTTGATGTGGCTTTTTTAATAGAATATTCATCAACTTTGGTCTTACCTTTCTCAAACCCCAAGTCTTTAAGATTATAAGATTGAACTTTGAACCCGGCGTGCTCAAGCGTTTTCTTAGCGCATGAAACCGGACAGCCATCAATAGAGATGATTTTCTTGGCTGCTTTGGTAGACTCAATCATTCCTGGTATATGCGCTCCTATCCCGGATAGACAAAACATCTTTGCCTGGCCGCACTTAGCAATCGTTCTGCCAACGCGATCAGATAATTCTCCCACATCGGAACTTCCTGAACAAGGAAACACCAACAAGCCTGATTCCTGACACATGCAACTTTTAGCTGACATTCTTAGCCCCCTATAGCTATTTTGAGATAATTTTTTTAATCTCGTCTTTACTTAACACCTTACCAGCTGATACAACAGTACCATCAACCGCAAGCGCTGGTGTCATCATCACGCCATATTCGGTGATCTTGGCTATATCCGTTACCTTGGAAATCTCGGCACAGATACCAAGCTCCTTAAGCGCAGCTTCTGCATTTACGGTTAATTGTTTGCATTTTGGACATCCTACGCCTAAGATTTCGATTTTCATTTTACCTCCATCATTTTATATTTTTACGGCAGAAATTTTTATGCTAGCTATCGCATCCTCAGCGCCTTTAAGATTATCAAACATAGCGTCCACAGGATAACTCGCCTCACTTATTATCTTGATATCCTTAAACCCTGCCTTTTCAATAAACCCCAGATACTCGCCTTTACTAATTGCCACGGCAAGACATCCCACATATGCCTCAACCGAATCTTTAATCTCTTTCGGTAATTCCTTAGCCAGCACCAGATCAGAAACCATCATCCTGCCCCCTGATTTTAAGACCCGGTGTCCCTCTTTAAATACTGACTCTTTGTCGGGAGAAAGATTAATAACACAATTGGAAATAATCACATCGATGGAATTATCTTCTACGGGAAGTTCCTCGATCTCGCCTAAACGAAACTCCACATTAGAATACTCGCCCTTTTTGGCGTTTTCTTTTGCTTTTGCAACCATCTCCGATGTCATGTCAACACCAATGACGCGACCAGTTTTGCCAACACGTTGAGCAGCCAAGAACGCATCAAAACCTGCACCGCTTCCCAAATCAAGCACAACATCCCCCTCTTTTAATGAAGCAAGAGCAACGGGATTGCCGCACCCAAAGCCTAAATTAGCGCCTTCCGGGACAGCATTTAGTTCCGAATCGCTATAACCAACTTTTTTGCTGATATCTTCTGCTTGAGTTACGCCGCCACAACAAGAGATTGAAGAACAGCATGCATTCTTCTGCGACAACGCTTTTGCGTAGCCTTCTCGAACGATCTTCTTAATTTTATCCGCCTTGCTTTTCATTTATATAGCTTCTCTCTTTATTCTTGAAGCATTACCTCGATCAACCTTTTTTAATAACTTATTTGATAAAGACAATTTTCCCCTTCTTTATCATGCTCGAACACTATCTGCTCAACCCTAAACAGATCGTCTTCATCTAAACTAATAAGCTTATTTGTCTCCATATTTACGCCTTGACTAAAGGCACTCCCTTGCACGAATTAAACTCTACCTGCAATGTCACGTGAGTAATCGCAAAACGCTCTTTGAGCATATCCTCCAGGCGTTTTACCAGAAGGCAGGTTTCGCTCACCGGCATATCGCGGGAAACATTTATATGCCCTTCAAAATGGATATCCCGTTCGGTTACCGCCCAAAGATGCGCATGATGGATATCTTTTACCCCATCAATACTTTCAATTTGCTCCTTGATATCCTTCAAATTTATCCCCTTCGGAACATACTGCATGAGGATATGAATGCTTTCTTCAATAATCTTATACCCTTGCCTTAATACATAAATACCGATGAGGATAGTCAAGACTGGATCAATCCAATACGCCTTGGAAATAAAGATCGCTGCTGCACCAATAATTACCGCGATCGAAGAGAGAAAATCCGAGAAAAGATGCACGTAGGCGGCTCTTATATTCAAATCTTCATGAGCGTGCGTTTTAAGAAGGAATACCGAGACGATATTCGCAATGAAACAAATTGAAGCTACCAATAACATAAGCAGGATGTTTATCGCGCGCGGATGAGTAAATCTGGACAATGCCTCCTTGAACAAGAATATTGAAACTACTACCAGGGCACAAGCGTTAAAGAGGGCCGCCAGGATCTCGGCGCGCTTATAACCAAACGTCTGAGCTTCAGTATTTTTACGCTTAGCCAGCCGCACAGCAAACAAACTAATCACCAAAGCCGCAGTATCGCTCAAATTATGTAGCGCGTCAGAGATAAGCGAAAGACTCCCTGAGAGAATACCGCCGATAATCTGCGCCACAGTAGTAGCGAAATTAAGCCCTGCGGATATAGCCAAACGGCTCTCTTTATTACTTTCTTTATGCGTATCCATTTTCAACGTGATTATTGTACGAATACTCCAAATATCATCCCGCATACCGTTGCCATAATAACGACAAGGCAAACATAGACAACTGTCTTTTTTGTCCCGATAACGCCCCGGATAACCAGCATACTCGGCAGGCTCAACGCAGGCCCGGCTAAAAGAAGCGCAAGCGCTGGACCCTTGCCCATGCCTGAACCGATCAGTCCCTGCAAAATAGGCACCTCGGTAAGCGTAGCGAAATACATGAATGCCGCAACGATTGATGAAAAGAAGTTCGCCCTGAAAGAATTACCTCCGACTAACGCCTCCACCCATCTGGATGGGATAATGCCTTCATTACCAACCCTGCCCAAGAGAAACCCAGAAACTAAAACACCTCCCAGAAGAAGCGGCAATATCTGCAGAGCGAACCCCCATGAAGCGGATGTCCATTCTTTAAGTTCATCTTTCTTGAACCAATTCATGAGCGTCAACCCTAAAACTACCAAGAAGAATCCGGTAATCCACCATTTAGATACATAAATCAAGCTCCAGGTGCCGGTATCTCCTTCTATCGGTTTGCCCCAATTTGCAAACACAAGTATTGCTACCATCGAGAAGAAATAAACAATATCTTTCCAGAGCGGCCGGGACACCTTAACCTCGCCGAATTGGAGATCTCCGCTGGCATGGCGGGCGCGTTCCTCCTTAAGAAAGATAAAATGCATAAGCAGCCCGATAACAATACTAAAAACTACTGCGCCTATGGCACGCGCCAACCCCAACTCCCATCCAAGAATACGAGCGGTAAGAATAATCGCTAAAACGTTTATTGCGGGCCCTGAATACAAGAAAGCGATCGCAGGCCCAAGCCCAGCCCCTCTCTTATAAATCCCCGAAAACAACGGCAAAACCGTACATGAACAGACAGCAAGAATAGTCCCAGAAACAGACGCCACGCTATAAGAAAGAAATTTATTCGCTTTAGCCCCGAAATACTTCATCACTGACGCTTGGCTGACAAAGACTGAAATGGCACCGGCAATAAAGAATGCCGGGACAAGGCACAAAAGCACATGCTCCCGCGCGTACCATTTAACCAACGCCAATGCCTCAAAGACCGCGTTAGTGAATCGCAGATTCTCAATCGGCAAATAGAAACATGCCAAGAAAGCCGCTACAACGTACAATAATTTCTTCCATTCTTTCATTTCTTGACCGCCTTTCCCCCTACCGTACAGCATCCGCCCTCAATCCTTATGGCCTTCACATTTACCAAAGCATCCGTCACTTTCTCGCACGCTGATGAAACGATTCTCGAAAAGGTCGGACGCGATATTCTCATAAGCTTGGCGGCATCTCGCTGTTTCATCCCTTCCAGACATGCCAACCGCATCGCCTCAAATTCATCGATACTTAATACCACGCCCTCAAGCTTATTTAACGGTTTACACTTGGGGCGGAAGCATCTCTCACCCGGCAAACACTTAACCCATCTTCTCTTTTTCGGCCTCATACAACACATCTCCTATTATGCACATTGGTTCATAACTAATTTTAACATATTAGGCTTCGCTGTCAATGGAAAATCTTCCTTTCCAATTATTTAGGATCACAAACAAGATAAGTATAATACGGTTAAAAATCTTCTTGAAGATTGCCCAAGTCGTATCATTAACGAGGAAAAATACAAGGAAAAGAATTCTGCGTTGCTCAATAAGAAGATAAAATTGAAGGAAGAATTAGCAAGTTGCGTTTGCCCTATGCTAGTATAGGGCAATTAGGAGAAACAGAAAAATGGGGTGGCTGACGGGGATCGAACCCGCAAGCCTTCTGAGCCACAGTCAGACGCTCTAACCAGTTGAGCTACAGCCACCATAAGCTAATATCATTACCCGCAGAAAAACAGCGGGATTAATCCACACAATAACTCTATTTTAACTCGTTAACCGGATGATGCCGGTTCATCGCGTCTTCAAACAATTTCTTCAACCCGTTGCCGATAGCAAAGACGCCGTCGACAGCCGCTTTGGTCAAATCCGACCCGCCCCTTACCCCGCTCTGCAGCATCTTACCGGGGAACAAGAGCATATCCTGCGGCCTTAAACCCGCGTTGTTTCTTGCCTGCATGAGCTTGCCTTCGAAAGCGGATTTGATATTCTCAAAACCGAATTGCGGATGGTCCATCTTGGTGCGCAGGGTAAAATCCAGAACCACCTGCCCCTGATTCATCGCCTTGAACATATCCAGCACCGCGTCGGTCAGCTTCTCTGCCTTTTGCTGGGGTTCAGCCGGAGGACGCGGCTTGCGCACGATATCAGCAAGTTCCAGATGGCACTGCGCGGCGACGTCGTTATTCTCCCCTTTCACCCTGCTGGTAAAGTTCAGCTTGGCCTTATCGATCCTCGCCTTTTCCAGATCCACCCAGGTAGAATAATACGGGTAAAAGGCAATCGCGTCAATATTCATTATTTTTAAATCGGCCAACATACTTTTTTTGTGAAAATCCATCCATCCTTCGATGGTAACCTTGCCGTCGGGCTCACCGGACTTCCAGGGAAGCCGGCCGGAAAGATTAAAACGCAGCGGGCGGTTTACCGGATAGGTATAAATATCGACTAAATTGATATTTATATCCTTGATCACTACCATCACGCTGCTTGAATCCGAGGTATGGTCGGTAAAATATATCTCCCCATCCCGAACCTTTAAACTCTTGATAACCAGTCTAAAATTATCTTGCGGCTTCTCCTGGGCTGGCTCTTTAGGTTTTTCCTCTTCCGCGGCGGCAGAGACAACCGGAATTTCTGCATCCTGCTGTTTGACGGGAGAAAACTGTCTCTCGCAGGATATCACCGGTCCGACAACCCTCACCTTATTTAAGGCGAACCTGCCAGCCAAAAGATTGGGGATACTCGGAGAGATATAAACATAATCTATTTTGACCAGGTTCTCTATTTCCAGGTCCGTCAATTCCAGATTAAGCGGGGGCTTAAGGTTAAGCTGTCCGATATTCACCTTGCGGCCGAAAGCGGTTGTAAGCTTGTCCGCCAATATAAACCTGGCCTTGAGTATCAAAAAAACGTAGAAAACGCTCAAGACGATTACCGCGAGTGATAAAATTATAAAGAATCTCTTCCCGTTATTCATGTTTATGTTTTCGATTTATTACGCGCCTGGGCCGAATCGAACGGCCAACCACCGGCTTAGCTTACCGCACCGAATTACTCCGGCCAAAAGAACTGTTGCGGTCTGGACTATGTCTTCATCTTCTCAGATGTGTGGCGTATAGTCTCTGAGGACTCTCGTTTTATTACCTGGTAATCATCTGCCCATTTCACGAATCTCCCCTGGTTATTAAGGGTTTTCTCAAAGCGAATGACTTTCGGACAGGTTGACTTGTTCGGCACATATAGGACTCTATCTTTCTCCGGGCAATAAACCGCATAGTAATCAAAATCGGTTTCGCTGTAATATTTCGTATGCGAACCGTGTTTATCGGCCCAGCTTGTCCTGAACTTTATCTCAACCGCTCCATGTTTAAGCGTAGCGTATTTAACCTGTAGTTTAGCTGTCGAACCATCATCCAATACCACTACTATGTCATAAGGTTGATGCTCCGATAAAGGAATACACGGAACATACCCTTTACCGATGATGTCAGCTATACATTTTGCTACACCTAAATCCGCCTTGACTTTCGTATGATGCAAATTCACCTCCTTTCATGGGCATTTAATTACCTGTAACAAACGGTTGCCTGCAAGTAATCCTGTAAGGATTTCCTTGCATACAGCCACATGCACTCTATGGGTTTATTTCCCCACAGAGGCTCCTTTGGAAGGCAGGTGCTCTATCCAATTGAGCTACAGGCGCATAAAACGTATATATCTTCCCGCCAGAAACCGGCGGGATTAAATTCGGCCAACAAACTTATGTCGCTTGCACTCCATAAGTTTGGGCCTCATTTAATTCGGGGCGACAGGACTTGAACCTGTGACCTCTTGCTCCCAAAGCAAGCGCTCTAGCCAAGCTGAGCCACGCCCCGCCTATCTTACGGCAAAATATTAATTATATCAATCATGCCTTTACATCTCAATATATTTCTCGATTATCTTGCGGGACTTCTTCAATGCGTGATAACGGTGGCTCATCTTATGCTTGAGCTTCTCCCCCATCTGGGCGAATGTCTTCTTGTATTTCGGGATGTAAAACAACGGGTCATAACCGAACCCCGCGTTCCCTTTAGGCTCAAGCCCTATAAGGCCAAAACACTTCCCCTCTACCGCACCCAACAAGCCATTCTTATCCGCCAGGGCTACGGCGCAGACATAATGCGCCTTTCTTTTTGCCGGCGGCAAACCTTGAAGCAGCCTCAATAATTTAAGATTATTTTTTAAATCGCTTTTATCCCTGCCGGAGAAACGCGCGGAATATATGCCCGGAGCCCCGCTAAGGGCGTCCACACATAAACCGGAATCCTCGCCCAGGCATAGTTCACCGGTAAAACGCGCCAGCTTCAGCGCTTTCTTCGCAGCATTCTCCTTGAAAGTCTTCCCGTTTTCCCGGACAAAAGGGGCGTCCTTATAGCTGTCGAGAGAAAGCAGCTTCACCTTGATACCTTTCAGGATCTGTCTTATCTCGCCCAATTTCTTCTTGTTCCGGGTGGCTACAACAAGCTGCGTCATTTCGACAGGATATCCCCCACCAGTTTCCTCTGTATGCCAAAGAGCTCTTCGATACCCTTGCCGGCCAAATCCATCATCGCGTCCATCTTCTCTCTCGAAAAAGGCCTGCGTTCCGCGGTCCCCTGCACCTCGATGAATTCGCCGCTGCCGGTCATCACCACGTTCATATCCACTTCAGCCTTCGAATCCTCTTCATAACACAAATCCAGGATCATCGTATTGTTAAGAATCCCCACACTGGTGGCGGCGACATAATCGGTCACCGGTACCCTCTCGATCTTTCCTTCTTTCTTCAGCTTATGCAGGGCATCTACCAAGGCAACGAAACTGCCGGTAATCGAAGCGGTGCGCGTGCCTCCGTCGCCCTGGATCACGTCGCAGTCGATCCAGATGGTGCGCTCGCCGATACGCTTCATCTCGGTAACCGACCTAAGAGAC
This sequence comes from uncultured Planctomycetales bacterium, assembly GCA_964572435.1. Taxonomy (GTDB): domain Bacteria; phylum Omnitrophota; class Gorgyraeia; order Gygaellales; family Profunditerraquicolaceae; genus UBA6249. The sequence goes on from CAZNGC010000007.1 coordinate 7,984, forward strand.
CTGCCGATCAGACGCTGGATCTCATAGGTGCGGCCGGAATCTTTTCCGCGCGGTATGCGCGTGCCGCAGGAACGCGGGAGCATGCCGTACTCGGCGGTAACCCAGCCAGTGCCTGAATTCCTTAAAAAAGGCGGGACGCTCTCTTCCACCGAAGCAGTGCAAACAACCTTGGTATTGCCAAGTTCGATAAGGCACGAACCTTCGGGGTACCTGATATAATCCCTGGTTATACTTACTCTCCTGATCCTGTCCGAACCGCGCCCGTCAATCCTGACCATAGATACTCCTTCCCCTGGAATCAACCGCTACAATCAACGGAAAATCTTTTACCTCCAGCTCCATCACTGCCTCCGGGCCTAAATCCCGGTAAGCTATCGCCCTTGCCGCACTAACGCGCCCGGCTAAGAAGGCGGCGCATCCGGCGTAAGTCACAAAATAAATACCTTTATACTTTTTGATCGCTTTCTTTACCTCCGGGGACCTGGCCCCTTTACCGATCATCGCCTTCAACCCCTTGGCCAGCAATGCCGGTGTAAAAACATCCATGCGGCCGCTGGTAGTCGGGCCGCAGGAACCGATTGCCTTCCCTTTTGGAGTCCGCGTCGGGCCGCAATAATAAACTACGGCGCCTTTGAAATCAAAAGGGGATTCTCCGCCTCTGCCTATATTGTCCACCATCCTCTTGTGCGCCTGGTCCCGGGCAGTATAAAGCGTCCCGCTTAAAAAAACCTCTTCCCCCGCCTTCAGAGATTGGAGCTTCTTTGAATCTAAAGGAGTATTTATTTTCTTCATAATGTAACCGAGGCGCTTCTTAACGCATGGCAGCTGATATTTACGCTGACGGGCAACCCCGCGATATGCGTGGGATAAGTAAGCACATTGACCGCCAGAGCCGTATTCTTGCCTCCCAGCCCCATGGGCCCGATGCCCATATTATTGATCCGTTTCAACAATTCTTTTTCCAAAGCGGAGTTTTTCCGCGGAATCCCGCGCAGCAAAGCCTTTTTTGCCAGCACAGCGGAATAGTCCGCGGTCCCGCCGATCCCCACCCCCACAACATACGGAGGGCATGCATCCGGTCCGGCATCCTTTACCGCCTTTACCACAAAATCAATAACTTCCGCGATATCCGCCGTAGGCTTGAACATTTTCAGCTGTGACTTGTTTTCACAGCCAAACCCTTTAGGTAAAACGGTGAGTTTTATCTTATCCCCCTTGGTTATATCCGCATGGATGACGCAAGGCGAAAACCCCGGCTTGCCGCGTTTAAGCGGATCGGACACGATGGAATCTCTTAAAGAATATCTTTTATACCCCTGTTCTACGCCTTGATTCACCGCCGAACGCAAATCTCCGTCGATAACCACGGACTGGCCGAGCTCGATAAAAACAACCGGCATGCCGGTATCCTGGCAGATAGCCAGTTTTTCCCTGCGCGCGCAAGAGGCGTTATCCAATATCGCGTTCAATATTTTCTTTGCCCGGGTGTTCTTTTCCGCAGCGCGCGCTTTTCGCAAAGCCGCAAGCACATCCTGGCGCAGAAAGAAATTGGCTTTTCCGGCCAGTTCCGCCACAGCCCTGGTTATTCTATTCGCATTTATTCTTTTCATCTCAATTCATTCAGGGACGGTTCTTGAAACAAAGCTAAACTGTCCCCTGCTTAGGGGACAGTTTAGCTTTGAGTTGAGAACCGTCCCTGCTTATAGGTACGCGATACAGTGGTAGTGATCCCTCCACGGGGGTTAAAGACGCTTTCAATCTTCGCCCAACGAGGCTTGCAGGCCTTTACAAAATCATCGAGTATCCTGTTGGCCAGGTGTTCGTGAAATATCCCTATATCCCTGTAGAATATCGTGTACATCTTAAAAGACTTCAATTCCACGCAGAAACTTGCCGGGGAATATTCGATCTTGATCACGGCGAAATCCGGCAGCCCGGTCTTCGGGCAGATGCAGGTAAACTCCGGGACCTCCAGGTTTATCGTGTAAATTTTATCCGGGTACTGGTTCTTCCAGACCTCGATCTCCGGGGTCTTCATCCGGCGGACTCTTTCCTGCAAACCTTCATAGCTGGATTTCTTCATTTATCTTACTCCCATCACTTTATGTATCTGCGGGATCACACAAGCGGTAACCTTTTCCCGGCTGCACATATCCTTGAAATTATTCAATTTTTCTTTCAGCAAATCCCGGTGCACGTTGCTGTTCGGCTGTAAAATCAGGATGCTCGCCGGGCTCTCTCCCCTGATCAGATCAATCGCCTTTTTCATATCGTCTTCGGTGGTCTCCTGGCAGATGATCGTCTTCAAAAATACCTCTTTGCGCTTGGCGATATTCAGGAAATCCCTGTGTTCGTCCCAAAACCCCTCCAGCCCGGTAGAGCTCGGCAATTTCAGGTCCATGGCTACGATATCTATATGATCGATCAGCTGTTCCAGTTCTTTTGCCAGCGTGCCGTTGGTCTCCAGGTAATGCCTGTGGCCGTGCTTGCGCGTAAGCTTCAGGATATCTTTCAGGAAATCCGTGTACAACAAAGGTTCCCCCCCGGTCAGGGAGATCGAATGGTACCTGTCGCGGTAAAGCTTGATCTCCTGGAACAGCTCCTGGGGCTCGTACTCCATAAAGGTGTCCGGCCTGGTATCGCAATAACTGCACTTCAGGTTGCATTCGAAGAAACGCACGAAGATCTGTTTTTCTCCAAGATACAACCCTTCTCCCTGCACGCTGTCGAAAATCTCGGTAATCTTAGCCTTCATCCGCGATCAACGGGTCGTCTAACCCCGCCTCTTCAAAACCTTTTGCACGGTAATAACAACTGTCGCATTTAGAACAAGGATGCTTCGCGCCGTTATAACATGACCAGGTCGATTCAAAAGGCACTTTCAATTTAGCGCCCAGGCGGATAATCCCGGATTTGCTTTTGTATAAAAGCGGCGCCTTTATCTCGAACCCTGAATAAGTGCCCACCCTGGCCGCCCTGGAAAAAGCGCGGATGAATTCCGGGCGGCAATCGGGATAACCGGAATAATCCTGCGCGTGCGCCCCGATAAAAATAGTCCTTGCCCCGAGCGTCTCGGCGAAAGAAGCGGCAAAGCTCAAGAAAACGATATTCCTCGACGGAACGTATGTCGCCGGCCGGCCGTCAAAGCGCTTCTGCGGAATTTTGATCTTGCGGTCAAGCAATGCCGAACCCTTCCAGGGAAAATTTATCTTCAGCACCTTATAATCGCACCCTGCCGCAGCAGCCAACTTCTTTGCCTGGCGCACCTCTTTGCTGTGCCTCTGGCCGTAATCAAAAATCAGGCAATGACAAACATACCCTCTTGCCCTGGCCAGGTACAATACCGTCGCCGAATCCAGTCCGCCGGACAAAAGGACCACCGCATGCCTGGCTTTTCTATTCTTCATAATATGTAGCCCTGCTGGTAACATTCTCCCAGACAGTGACGCTGTCAAGCAGGGGAATATTTTTCTTCAGCCCGTTGTAAATGTATCTGGCTATGTTCTCGGAGGTCGGATTAACCCTCTTGAAATACGCCAGCCTGTTCAGGTATTTATGGTCCAATTTCTCAAGGAAGGCGTTAAGCCTGGTTTTCATTTCCTTGAAATCCATGACCATGCCTATGCCGCCGAGAGAGGCTGATTTCACGCTGATCTCCACCCGCCAGTTGTGGCCATGGAGGTCTTCGCATTTGCCCTTGTAGCCCCTTAAATTGTGCGCCGAGCTGAACACCCCTTCTACTTCCAGCTTATACATTGCTCACCTTCCTGACGTTCTTGAGTTTCTTCCCCAAAAACCTCTGGGCCAGTCCGCTGAACCATTCGGGATTGTCGCTTACATAAAAACTGTTGTTGCCGCCTTTACCGTGGTTGAGCAAATCCTCGCTGGCAAGGATCTTTTTTACCTCGCAGGCGACCTGTTTTGCCGAATCGATCAAAGTAACCTCTTTACCCATAACCTCCTGGATCACCGGCCTAAGCAGGGGATAATGAGTACAGCCGAGTATTACCGTATCCACCTCCGCTTTTTTTAACGGCTCAAGATAATTCCTCGCAACACTCATCACCACATCACCGGAGAGACACCCCACCTCCACGAAAGGCACGAACAGAGGGCAGGATACAGCGGTAACTTTCGCCTTAGGATCAAGCTGTTTGATCTCCAATTCATAAGTGCGGCTCCTGACCGTACCTTTTGTGCCGATGACTCCGATGCGCTTGTTCTGCGAGGCATAAACCGCCTCCCTTACCCCCGGGGTAATCACCCCGATGATCGGGGCGCGGAAATAATTCTTGATCACCGGCAGCGCGAAGCTGGAAGCGGTGTTACAGGCGACACAGATAAGCTTGACGTCCTGGTTGAGCAGGAAGAGGATATTCTCGATAGAAAAACGGATGACCGTCTCGCGGGATTTTATCCCGTAAGGCACGCGGGCAGTGTCTCCGAAATAAACTATATTCTCGTTGGGCAGCTGACGGATAAGTTCCTTGACTACGGTTAGCCCGCCCACGCCCGAATCAAAAACACCGATAGACTTCATCTTACCGCCTCCACCAAATCCATCTCCTTGATTGAATACTCCCTTATGCCTTCCAATATCCCTTCGGCCAGTTTCTGACGGTAAGCGCCGCTCTTCAGAAGTCTTTCTTCGTTCAGGTTGGAAACAAACCCGACCTCGACCAATACCCCCGGCGTCCTCACTCCCCTCAAGACGTGGAAACGCGCGCTCTTGACCCCCAGGATATTGGCGTTAACGGTAGAATCCATTATCTGGCACAATGAACGCCCCAGCTGTATAGACTCCGCCCGGTTATTGGTATAGATCATATCCCAGACAATCGCCTGCAGTTCATGCGAACTTCCGTACATGGAAGAATTCTTCAGGCGTAAAGAAGCGCTCTTCGCCGTCAATTCCGCGCGTTTTGAATCACTGACGCTGGGGGCGACATAGTAAACTTCGAAACCGCTAAGCGAACGCGAACGGTTGGCGTTCGCATGGAGGCTAACGAACAGATCAGCCCCCGACTTGTTAGCTATACTAACCCTGCCCGGAAGCGGAATAAACCTGTCACTGGAACGGGTGAGCACGGTCTGCACGCCTTCGGCCCTAAGCAGGTCGCTTAGTCTCCTGGCAATATCGAGGTTAACGTCTTTTTCCCTAAGGCCGCCCTTGCCGATAGCCCCCGGATCGTTCCCGCCGTGGCCGGGGTCGATAACCACCTTTTTCAGTTTTATCTTGCCCCTTGCCGGAGCGCGGTAACCCTGGAAATCCTGCGGGAAAAGAATATCGAAGACCTGCTCCTTGAACTGCCTGGGAACGACAAGCGTGCCCTGATAAATATCCACCGGATAATTCAGGTGCATAAGGTTATCGTTTAACAGCACCACGGCGTCTCCTGCGCGAAGGCTTACCCGCTTGAGATCTTTGTTCAAATAAGCCGCGTTGATCAGCGGGTCGTACCTTAAATCCACCCCGCGCATATTGCACAGGCTGATCAGCGGGTAATAAGTTACGCCGTTGATCGAATACGCTGGGATAGCGCTCGACGGGGTAACGGTAGCGCACCCGGTTAAGAAAACAGGCAACAGAACGCAGAGTATGGAACGCAGGATAAACTTCGCGATAGAAAATTCTTTGTATTTTAGCATTTCCGATTTAGCCGCACTTTACTCATTACCTTAATTCTTCCCTGCATTCCATCTGCCGTATCCTGCATACCGTATTATGGTGGAGGTGGGCGGAATTGAACCGCCGTCCTTAAGCAGCCGTCAAAAGCCGCTACATGCTTAGCCCCGTGTTTTAACTTACCATTGCGGCTCCCGCGGGGCAGGATCCGCAAATAGCAGCCTTTTAAGTTTCGCTCCGGCTTCAAAGGCTAACCGACGGAACTATCCTACTTGAGCCCTATTTCACCCCGTAGGCTGGATGAATAGAGGCGCATTCCTATTAAGGAATGCGGCTTAGCGCACGAACTGAGGCGCTACAAAAGTGGACGGAACCACTCTCATAGTGCTCATCAGTCCGTTAAACGTCAACGTTTCGTTAGCGTTTATTTTTTTGCACGGGTTTTTAACGCGGCTAACCATGCGTCCGCGGCATGCTGCTTTTATCCGACATATCTTAAGTCGAACCCTTTCACCCCCGTTATCTTCTGTTTTTGATCTCCCGGCGGATTTGCATATCCGTTTCCCGGCGTTTTATGCTTTCTCTCTTGTCGTAAAGCTTCTTGCCCCTGCAAAGCCCCAGCTCGATCTTCACAAAACCTCGGTCGTTGAAATAAATCTTCAGAGGTATGAGGGTCAGCCTCTTCTGCGCGAGCTTGCCGTCGATCCTCTCGATCTCTCTCTTGTGCAGAAGCAGCCTGCGCGGCCTGTCCGTCTCGACATTCAGGTAACTTGCCTGCGTGTAATGGCTGATGTGGGCGTTATAAAGAAAAACTTCCAGCTTATCGATCCTGGCAAAACTGTCGTTTAAATCGACCCTTCCGGAGCGCAAAGACTTGACCTCGGAGCCCCTAAGCTCGATCCCGCATTCCAAAGTCTCCAGCACTTCATAATCCCTGTAAGCCTTACGGTTTGTAAGGATGGATTTACTCATTTTAACACAGCCAGCGATAAATATAAACTCAAAAATAAAGGTATCGTCAAAAGGCTTAGGACATGGCTGAAAAAGACCCCCTGGCTGATCAGGGTATCCTCTTTCTTGTAATGCCGGATGATCACCGACAAGGACGTGGCCGAAGGCATTGCCAGCTGCATGACAACCAGCAACCCGATAAACTCGGGCAGGCCTAAGCCCAAGACCAGGTAAATCCCCGCCAGCGGCAGGATGACCAGCTTGCCTAAAAGCATGTAGAAAATCACGGGCTTGTCAAGGCGGTGAAGATGCACCAAGGCGACATTCCCCCCGACCACGAACATCGCCAGCGGCAGGGTGCAGTCAGCGACCATTTTCACCGGGTTAAAAACTACCTCGGGGATGAACCTGTCCAGGCCGAAAGCTATAAGCAGGAGCGTGGAAAGGTTCGCCACTACCGGCGGGCTGAATATGCTGCGCAGCCTGAATTTTACCTTTTCCTCGTAAGTAAGCATGTATATCCCGAATGACCAGGCGATCAGGTCGAACCCCAGGAGAAAAAGGATTATGTAAATAAACATGTCCGCCGCCTGCTGGCCGGAAAATACAGACGCCACCAGCGCCAGCGGAAGATAACCGGAATTCTGGAAGCCCACCAGGCTCAAGAATTGCAGTTTATGCGTCTTGAGCTTAAGCAGTTTCAGCAGTATCCAGCCGACGAGCAGGCCGGACAGAGTGATTGCCAGGCTGATCAGCGGAAATGCCCACCAGTCAGGATACAGGCTGAAATTGAAATTCTTGATGAGCTGGGTAAAGATCAGGGCGGGAAAAATAACCTGGATGACCAGGCGGCTTAAGGCATCCAGCCCGGCATGAGAAAGCAGGCCTTTCTTCACAAAAACATACCCCAGCGCGCCCAGAAAAAATATCTGGGCCATTGCCGCGCCTGTAATCTTAAAATAGGTCAGAAACATTACTTCCCCCTGGATATCAACGGTTTATGTCCCGTAAAATAAATATTATAACAGTAAAGAGGGCCTGCGGCAATCTCTATTATGGAAGGAGAAAATACTAAACTGGTTGACAGAAGAGTGAGGCTAATATATACTTAATGGCATCGCGGGGGTGGCGGAATGGCATACGCGTGCGTCTCAGAAGCGCATGGGGTAACCCTTGAGGGTTCAACTCCCTCCTCCCGCATAAATCCAACAATCCTGCCGCGCCTGGAAAACAAAACAGGCGCGTATTCATATCAAAGGTATTCAATAGTTACCAGCTTGCCCATTTTCTTGAGTTTCTCACAGATCTTCTGGACGATGACCGGCCTGGGCAGTACCCCCATCTGGCGGAAAACGATATTCTGATGCCCGGGGTTGGCGGCGGTCCCCACGAGCAGGTTTACAGCGTCGGCGGAACGCATGAGCATGCAGAGCCCGGAGACGCAAGAATCCTGCTCGTACGAATCTGGATCGTCTTCAAGGATATTATACGCCTGATTCAGGGTCAAGACCCCCTCTGTAACCAGATCGATCCCGGATATCTCGTATTGCGGGGGCTTATAGTAGGCGTCGGAAAGCGGTTTACTTTTTACCGGCATGCCCAGGACCCTGGCGGCGATGTCGGCTGTAGTGGAACCGCAAATTATTTTCTCTCCGCTCAGGCGCATGAAACGCTCGAAGGCCTTACGGTCTGACTGGCGGTCTGCGGGCGGGCCGGTAAATATATGCACCGTCTTTGCCCGGCGGCACTGCAGGAGCAAAGCGGTTGAATCATCCCCGTATGTGGGTCCGGAATACTGGCGCACCTTTTCGATAATCAGGCGGGGAAAATCCTCGACAGGCACCTGCCTGGCGAGGGCGGCACGCGCGAAATCCACTACCCCTTCTTCCCGCCAGCCAAATTTAAACACCCTGCCCATCCCCGCCTGGGAAACGCCGTCGCTAAAAATGAGCAGCGACCCCTGCGTGTGCAGATGGAAATGCGCCTCCGCGACGACTTCATTGCTTAATGTAATAAAACGCCTGGCTGCCAGGGAAACGGATGACTGTTCGATTATCAGCGGGGCGGGCATCTCGTAAATCATCATGGTAACCTGGCCGTCACCGAGTATGCGGCATACGCAGAAAGCGGAAAACGGGATATCGCGGGTCCTGGCCTCGTGCATCGTGCGCACAACTTTGGCGCATGCCTGGCGCAGGGAAATACCCAGGCGCAACAGCTCCATCAATCTTCTGGCGCACATCACCGCGGCAATATGCGCCTTTATCCCGCTGCCGATGCCGTCGCAAAGGATCACCGTGGTCGCCTCTTCACTGCGTTCGCAAAGTACATAGTCTCCGCAGACCGCCCCGCCGGATTTATTCGCCTGGGCAACCGAAACGCCGATATATTTTTTAGGGTTTGTCTGGCTTGTCTTGATCATTTTCGTTAAGGATCATCATCAGTTTATCCACCAATTCCTCTCCTTTGGCGGTACTTTCACCCAGGAACCTGGCAATATTCTGTGCGATGCCGATCTGGTGCTCCAATAACTCCTTTGCCTGCTCTACGGTCTGGTTTTTTATCTGGCGCAGCCTCTGTTCGCTTTCGCGCAGGTGGGACACGTCCACGAAAATACCCACGAATTGTTTCTCCTGGCGCAGGGCGTAAACCAGCTGATGGCAGCTCATCTTGCGCTGGGGAAACTCTACGGTCTCCGCCAGGCATTCCTCGACTCCGGAGGCCACTTTCTCGAAAGAAGCCGGGTCCATCACGCAAGAAACATGTTTGCCGGAGGAATCGTCTCCGCAGCCGAAGAATTTCTTGAATGCCTTGTTCATGCTGATAATCCGCAGGTCCTCATCCAGGATGACGATGCCGTTGGGGCTGGTCTCGATGATCCGGTCGGTCTTGCGCTCGGCAAGCCGGCGCATATACGGGATGCACATCTCCGCCTCGGCCATGCCCTGGATCACCGCGATGGCCTTCTGGCGGCAGCTGGCGTAACCGCAGGCGCCGCAATTAAGCTGCTGCTCGGGATCGGACTTGCCGGTCTGGGCGAAAACCGCCTGGATAGCCTCTTCGCTTACCTGCCCGCAAAAATCCCCCACCTGGGTAAAACCCGTCTCCAGCATCTTCTCGTCCTTAATTTCCTCGACGCTTCCCTCGGCGTGTTTGCGGCAATAATCCAAGAGTTCCTGGCGCCTCCTGAAAACATTCTCCTCCGTATCCATCCCCGGGCCGTTAATACATCCCTGGCTGCAAAACAAAGGCTCGATCAACAGGTAACGGCCGTTCTTCGGGACTGCCTCCAGGATTTCTTTCACCTGCTGTGGCCCGCTGACCTGCACGACTTCTATCTGCAATCCGTCGTCGTTTATGCCGGCAGTCTTAAGCAGGCCACCGGGCAGGGGAAAATAATTCGCCGCCTCCGCCGGTGATTCGTCGAACAAGCTCTCTTCGCATGAAGCCAGGTCGATCCCGGCTGATTTCAGCCAATCCTTGAGCTCCGTAAAAGTAAGCGCGGCATCCACATCGTCTTTATTCTGCGGCCATTGCGCCTCGGACTTCTTGGCGATACACGGGCCGATGAATACCGTCTTTACCTGGCTGCCGAATTTCTTTTTCAGCATCCGGCAATGCACGACCATCGGCGAGGCTACCGGGACAAGGTAATCGATCAACTGCGGCTGGTATCTCTCCACATAATTTATCAGCGCCGGGCAGGCAGTGGCCACGCAGGGGCCCTGCCTGTTTTTCACGCAATGGTAAGTGGCATGGGCCACCTGGTAAGCGCCCTGCGAAGTCTGGCCGACATAAGCAAAACCCAGCCTGCGCAAAGCCGAGGCCAGGCGCTCCCTCTGCCATTCGTTAAAAGCCGCGGCAAAGGAAGGCGCGATACTGGCAACGACTTTGCCGCCGGATGCGATCATCCGCTGCACAAGGTCCACGTCCGAACGAAACGCCTTGGCTTTCTGGGGGCATTCGCGTATACACGTACCGCAGGCGATACAGCGCTCCTCATCCACGTAGGCCTGGCCGTGGTGCATGCGGATAGCCTTTACCGGGCAGGCGCGCACGCAGCGGTAACAGTCGCGGCATCGTGCGGTCAGCGTAAAGACGATTTGTTTTGAAATCGCGTTCTTCATACGGCCTTCTCGATCCTCTCTTTTATTTTATCGAATGTGCATTGCTCGATCAAATCATCTCCTACTTTCACTACGGGGCCGCGTTCGCATTTCTCGAAACAGAACGAAGCCTTCACCTGGACTTTCTCGTTCAATTCATTCTTTATGATATATTCGAGCAGGCGGCGCAGAAGGAGTTGTGCGCCTTTTAAAAAACAGCCTGTGCCGAAACAGACGTCCACCTCTATTTTCTTTTCCTGCGCCGACTCGTTGATGGTCACCCCTTCGTCGAATATGCGCTTGCGGGCCTTATAATGAGTGTGCAGAAGGCCGTGCGCCCTGCCGCTTCCGGCAGAACCGAGAAAATTCTTGTACATCTCCAAAAGATACGGGTTATCCTGGGATTTATGCAGCTGTAGCATCCTATCGTTATCGTAAAGGCCCTTGGTGCGCATCTTCTTGACCTGCGGGTCGCGGTAAACAGGCTGGCCCGCTCCTCCGACGCATCCGCCGGGGCAAGCCATCACCTCCACGAAATCGTAACTGGCTTTACCCGCCTTGATCTTTTCGATAAGCTCCCGGGCGTTCTTTAAACCGCTGACCACGGCAAGCTTGAATTCCCTGCCGTTCAAAGAAAGCGCGGCCTGGCGCAGCCCCGCCTCTCCGCGCACCATATTGAATTCATAGCTATCGCTTTTTACTCCGGTGACCTTCTCTCCCACAAAACGCAGGACCGCCTCGCTGACCCCGCCGGAAGCCCCGAACAAGACCCCGGCTCCGGTTTTAAAACCAAACGGCAGATCGAACGATTCCGGCTCAAGCGCGTCGAAACGCAGGCCGGATTCCTCGATCATCCGGCAGAGTTCCTGGGTGGTGATCACGTAATCTACGTCGCGCACGCCGTCGCGTTCGAACTCCGGACGGCGGGCCTCGAATTTCTTGGCGGTGCAGGGCATCACCGAAACTACAATGATATCCTTGCGCTCGAACCCTGTCTGCGCGCTGAGCATCTCCTTGCTCAAGGCCCCGAACATCTGCTGGGGCGAACGGCAGGTTGATAGATTAGGGAGGATCTCCGGGTAATATTGCTCGGCGAACTTCACCCATGCCGGGCAGCAGGATGTGAATTGAGGGATCTTCCCTCCTTTATTGATGCGCTCGATAAATTCATGGCCTTCCTCGATGACCGTCAGGTCGGCGGTAAAAGAGGTGTCGTAAACTTTATCGAAACCCATCGCGCGCAGGGCGCAGACGATCTGGCCGGTAGAAGCAGCGCCCGGCTCCAGGCCGAACATCTCGCCCACGGCAACGCGGACCGCCGGGGCGATCTGGGCGATTACCAGCTGTTTCGGATTATCCAGGTGCTTCCAGACATATTCCACTTCCGACTTTGGCGTCAGGGCGCCAGTCGGGCAGACCCGGCTGCACTGGCCGCAATAAACGCACTCCACGCTCCCCAGCTCTTTGCCGAAACATGGCATTACCGTGGATCTGGAGCCGCGGTAGGCGAAATCGATCGCGCCCACAGACTGGATCTCGGAACATACGCGCACGCAGTCGCCGCAAAGCACGCATTTATTCGGGTCGCGCACAAGAGAACAGGAAGAAACATCCAGGGGTTCCTTGCGCTCCGAACTCTTGAATCTTACCTTCTTTATACCCAGCTTGCTGGCCAATGATTGCAGCTGGCAATGGTTGTTCTTCGGACAGGTCGGGCAGGACTGGTCGTGGTTGGCCAGGAGCAGCTCGACGATGATCTTGCGCATCGAGCGTATCTGCTCGGTATTGGTGCGCACGGACATCTTATCTTCCGGAGGGGTTGAACAGGCAGGCTGCAGGCCGCGGCCTTCTATTTCCACCATGCAAAGCCGGCATGAACCGTAAACGCTTAGCTCCGAATGGTAACAAAATGTCGGCAGGTCTATATTGGCCTTACGCACCAGTTCCAGCAGGTTGCGCTCACCCTCGATAGGCACCTGCTTGTTATCTATCTTCACATATTTAGCATCTATCATTTCGCGCCTCCGGATATCGCTTTGAATTTACAAACCTGAATGCAGGCGCCGCATTTAACACATAGCTTCTCGTCAATTACATGCGGCTTGCCGCGTTCGCCCTTGATCGCCCCCGCCGGGCATTGCCTGGCGCAAATGGTACAACCCTTGCACAACGCTTGATCGATCCTGTATTTGGCCAGCGCCTTGCAGCGGCCTGCCGGGCAGTATTTATATTTTACGTGAGCGATATACTCTTCCCGGAAATAACGCAGGGTCGACAATACCGGGTTAGGCGCGGTCTTACCCAGCCCGCACAAAGACCCCACCTGCACTGCCCTGGCCAGGTCTTCGAGTATCTCTAAAGTCTCTTCGCTGGCCCTCCCCTCGATGATATCGTCGAGCAAGGCAAGCATCTGTTTGGTGCCCTCGCGGCAGAGCACGCATTTACCGCATGACTCGTTCTGGGTAAACTGCATGAAGAAACGGGCGATTGCGACCATACAAGTATTGCTGTTCATCACCACCAGGCCGCCCGAACCGACCATCGCTCCGGCCTTGCGCAGGGAATCGAAATCCATGGGGATATCCAGGTGCTCCTGGATAAGGCATCCTCCGGAAGGCCCTCCGATCTGCACCGCCTTGAAAGGCTTATCCGAAATCCTGCCGTCGTCGGCGGTAACCCCTCCGGCAATCTCGTAAACGATCTTGCGCAGGGATGTGCCGAAAGGGACCTCGATCAGCCCGGTATTGGCGACATGTCCGGTAAGCGCGAATGTCTTGGTGCCCGGAGAACCGGCTGTCCCCATTTTCCTGTATTCCTGCGCGCCCATACGCATTATCTGCGGCACAGTGGCAAGAGTTTCCACATTATTGATCACCGTGGGTTTGCCGCGTAAACCGCTCTGCGCCGGAAAGGGAGGTTTGGGCGAAGGCATGCCTCGCCTGCCCTCGATAGAGGCGATCAGCGCGGTCTCTTCCCCGCAGACGAACGCCCCGGCCCCCTCCATTACCTGCACGTCGAAATTAAAATCCGAACCGAATATTTTCTCTCCCAGCATGCCCGCCTTGCGCGCGTCCTCCACCGCCTTGCGCATCCGCCGGACGGCAAGCGGGTATTCCGCGCGCACATACACGTAACCCTCGTCGGCTCCGATAGCGCGGGCGGCAATGATCAGGCCTTCGATGACGCTGTGCGAATTCCCTTCCATCACGCTGCGGTCCATGAACGCCCCGGGGTCCCCCTCGTCGCCGTTGCAGATCACGTATTTCTTCGCTGATTTCTGCCGCAGGGTAATACTCCATTTCTTTCCCGTGGGGAAACCTCCCCCTCCTCTTCCGCGCAGCCCGGAAGAAATAATCTCTTCGCAGATATCCTCGGGCCGCATAAAACAAGCCTTGGAGGCGGCTTCATAGCCGCGATGAAAGATATATTCATTTATATCCTCCGGGTCGATCTGTCCGCACTCCTCGAGCACGAAACGCCGCTGTTTCTGGTAAAAAGGTATCTCTGCGGTAGAGGAACAACTTTTGCCTGAAGATGGATCGACATAAAGCAGGCGTTCGACAATTTGTCCGCCGGCCAAAGTCTTCTCCACAATCTCTTCGGCATCCTCGGCCCTGACTTTTGTATAAAATATATTCTCCGGCAGGATGGTCACCAGCGGCCCCATCTGGCAAAAACCCTGGCATCCGCTCTTGGAAACGAATACCGATCCGGCTTCAGGCTCATCTTCAAACTTCAAGCTTAAGATAACAGGTAAACCCTTCTTCTTTATCTCCTCCGCCAACTTTTCGTATACCTTCAGTGAACCGTTAGCCACGCATCCGGTGCCGGCGCAGACGATCACCCTGTGTTTAGCCTTGGCCGAGGAAACGGAAAATCTCTCCCGGATATCTTCAAGATCATTTCTTTGACTTGCCATTTCCAACCTCTTCTTTCTTTATAATTTCATCGATAACCTTGACCGTTTTCTCCGGAGTCATCTGCCCGTGAACCTCGTCATTGACCATGAGCACGGGAGCCAAACCACAGGCCCCGAGGCAAGAGACCGTCTCTACGGTAAACATCATATCCGCGGTAGTCATCGAGCCGGCTTTAAGGCCCAGCTTCTGGCAAACCGCCTCAAGCAGGGCCGTAGACTTCTTCACGTGACAGGCGGTGCCGTCGCAGACTCGGATGATATACTTGCCTTTGGGCTTAAGCGTAAAATGCGAATAGAACGTGGCCACGCCATAGACGTGCGCGGCGGTTAGATTCAGCGAAGTAGCCACGAAAGCGAGGATCTCCTCCGGCAGGTAACGGTACTCCTCCTGCACCGCCTGCAGGATGGGAATCAGCCTGGCGGGATCGCGCCTGTTCTGCTCGAGTATCTGGCAAACCTTCTCCAATTTTCGCAGACCTTCCATAAAAATTACCTCTCTTTCATCTTTCCGCAAGAAGCAGCGCCAGGCGTTTCGACAGTACCGCCAGCGAAGACGCCAGGTTTTCGTGCTGTACGATAATCCCCGCGGGGACATTGATTTTTACGGGCGCAAAATTCCAGATCGCTTTTATCCCTGCGCCGAGCATGGCGTCGGCAAGCTCCTGCGCGCAGGAAGCCGGAGCGGTGAGGATGCCGATTTTTATTCCCGTACGCCTGATCATATCCGGCAGTTTCTTTACCGGCAGGACTTTTTTGCCGCAGATCTCCTTGCCTATTTTCCCCTCGGCGCTGTCGAATGCCGCGATAATATTCAAGCCGTAATCCTTAAACCCCTGGTAACCCAGCAGGGCCGAACCAAGGTTGCCCGCGCCTACCAGGTAAGCCTCGGTAGTATTGTCCCATCCGAGAAATATCTCGATCGCCTTGAGCAGCTCGGCACCCCGGTATCCGACCTTTGGCCTTCCCTGGGCCCCGGTGATTTCCCTATCCT
>CAZNGC010000008.1:0-22326 GCA_964572435.1 uncultured Planctomycetales bacterium
AATTCAGAATTAGAAAGCGAGGGAAGAAAATTGGTTTTGGTAACGGAAAAGAAAGCGCAGTTGATCAATGATTTTAAGGTGCACGCCAGGGATACGGGTTCGGCGGAGGTGCAAATAGCCATCCTCACCGAAAGGATTAATTCCCTGGGAGAGCATTTCAAATCGCATAAAAAGGATCTGCATTCTCGCCGCGGCCTGCTTCTTTTGGTAGGCAGGCGCCGCAGCCTGCTCAAATATCTCAAGGATAAGGATCTGAAGAAGTACGAAGAGGTTTTGGGAAAGCTTAACTTGAGAAAGTAAGGCCCCTTTAATTCATTTCACCTACATAAAGAAAGAGCCCAATGATGCAAAACAAAAGCTTGAAGATTAAATTTGGAAAGAACGATCTTATCCTGGAGACCGGAAGGATAGCTAAGCAGGCCAACGGTTCGGTCACCGTTACTTACGGTTCGACCGTGATCCTGGTAACCGCCTGTATGTCCAAGGAGGTAAAAGAAGGCCAGGATTTCTTCCCGTTGACTGTAGAATATCAGGAGAAAACCTATGCCGCCGGCAGGTTTCCCGGGGGTTTCTTTAAGCGTGAAGGCAGGCCGTCGGAACGCGAGATATTGGGTTCTCGTCTTATCGACCGTCCGATCAGGCCGCTGTTTCCCGAAGGCTTGTTGAACGAGGTGCAGGTTATCGCGATCGTCCTTTCCAGCGATGGAGAGAATGATCCGAATGTCCTGGCTTTGATCGGAGCAAGCGCCGCGCTTTCAGTTTCCGACATACCTTTTAACGGCCCCCTGGCCAGTTGCCGGGTAGCCAGAATAAATAACGAGCTCGTGCTCAATCCTACTTACGCGGAAATGGAGAGTGCCGAGCTGGAGGTAGTGGTTGCCGGGAATAAGAACGGCGTGGTCATGCTTGAATCCAGGGCCAAAGAGGTTTCCGAGGAGACATATCTGGAAGCGGTAAAATTCGGCATGGAAAGCCTGAAACCGATTATCAGCATGCAGGAGGAATTTGCCAGGCTTTACGGCTCGGAAAAGATAAAGGTTGACCTGAAACTTCCTGATCCGGATTTGATGCAGAAGATCGAATCGCTTTCCCGCGAGAAGTTAAGCCAGGTATATAAATTGAGCAAGAAAGAGGAACGCGAAGACGCAGTTGCCCTTCTGACCAAGGAGCTGGATGAGAAGCTGACCAGCGAAGGGTTCCCGGCCTCTGACATCCATGCCGGATTGCATGAGGTGGAGAAAAAGCAGGTACGCAAGCTGATTGCCGACGAGAACATCCGTATCGACGGACGCTCTTTCAAGGAAATCCGTCCGATCAGCTGCGAGGTATCCGTTCTCCCGCGCACTCACGGTTCGAGCCTTTTTACCAGAGGCCAGACGCAGAGCTTGGCGGTAACTACCCTGGGTACGGGCGAGGATGAGCAGTTGATCGAATCCCTGGAGGGCGAGAAGAAGAAATCTTTTATGCTGCATTATAATTTTCCGTCTTTCAGCGTGGGCGAGACCAGGCCGGTGCGCAGCCCCGGCAGGCGCGAGATAGGGCATGGGGCCCTGGCGGAAAAAGCGTTGCTGGCGGTAATGCCTTCAAAAGAAAAGTTCCCTTATACGGTTAGGGTCGTATCCGAGATCCTGGAATCCAACGGTTCCAGCAGCATGGCTTCGGTCTGTGCGGCCACATTGTCATTGATGGATGCAGGGGTTCCGATCAAGGATGCCGTGGGCGGAGTTGCCCTTGGCCTGGTCAAGGAGGGAAATAAGACTGCAATAATTACGGATATCGCCGGCCTGGAAGATCATTGCGGAGATATGGATTTCAAGGTTGCCGGCACCCGCCAGGGGATTACCGCGGTCCAACTGGACCTTAAGATCGACGGGATCAGTATCGACCTGCTTAAGGAATGCCTGGCGCAATCCAAGGAAGCGAGGTTCTTCATACTTGATAAAATGAGCGCGGCGTTAAGCAGCCCGAGGCAGGAGCTTTCCAGTTTTGCCCCGCGTATCGACGTGTTGAAGATTAATACCGAGAAAATAGGCGAATTGATCGGTCCCGGCGGCAAAACCATCAAAGGGATTATCGCCGCTACCGGCGCCAGTATCGATATCGATGATGACGGAACCGTCCTGGTCGGCTCCAGCGACGCGGAGAAATCCGAGGCCGCGATCAAAATGATCCGGGCGATTACCGACGATGTGGAGGTAGGCAGGGTCTATTTCGGCAAGGTGAAGAGAATAATGCAGTTCGGCGTTTTTGTCGAGATCGCTCCGCGCAAAGAAGGCCTTGTGCATGTCTCCGAGTTATCCAGCACGTTCGTTAAAAAGGTAGAGGACGTGGTGAAGGTGGGTGACGAATTCAAGGTAAAAGTCATCGGCATAGACGAACTTGGCCGGATCAACCTGAGCAAGAAGCAGGCCGAAAAAGACAGTTAATTTCCGGAAGTGAGAGAAAGAAGATTAAATGAGGTTAAAGGTGTAATCCTGGTGGCGGCTGGGTTGATGGTTTTAGCCAGCCTGCTCCGCTTTGACCGCGCAGATATTTTTTTCTTTACTTCCCATCCGAATATCCCCCCGAAAAACCTGCTTGGTGTTTTTGGCGCCTACCTGGGCGGGTTAATCATCTTTTTCTTCGGTAATATCTCCAGTTTCATCATTCCATTGCTGGTTATCGCCCTCGGCGTCAAGTATTTCCGCCAGGACAAGCCGTATTTGAGTATCCCGCGCATCCTTGGGATGTTTGTCCTGCTGGTTTCCATGAGTTCGCTTATCGGGATGTTCAACCTGGATAACGGAGCCTTGAGGTTTCATACGTCCGGATTTCTGGGTGCGTTGACCTCGAACTTTGTGGCCGCTTATTTCAGCCGCCTGGGCGGTTTCATCATCTTCATTACCTTTATTATCCTTTCCCTTGCCCTGGTGACCGAGGTGCTTATTTCTTCATTGTTCCTGAAGGCGGTAGAGAAGTCCCGGTCGGTATTTTCAGGGTTATTCAGCCTTTCGAATAAGCAAAAGGCGACCCTGGCCAAGGTTAAGCAGGGCTTTTTGCGCAAATCCGTACAGCCTGTCGTTAAAAAAGACGCGCGGCAGCAGGAAACCCCTTCGAAGCCAAACATATTCATCCCCGAGGTTCCCGCCAGGCCCAAGATCCAGATAAAGACAAAGTCTCCGGTTGAGGAAACAAAAGTAAAGCCCAGGGAATTAAAAATCGGTGATTACCATCTTCCTTCGGTTGATTTGCTGGATGAGGCCCCCGCTCCGGATACCCGGCAGGTAAAAGAAGACCTTGAGGCCAGCGCCCGCATCCTGGAAGACACTCTTTCGGATTTCGGCATTACGGCCAAGGTTACGGATATTATCCGCGGCCCGGTGATTACGCGTTATGAACTTGAGCCTGCCCCAGGCGTAAAGATAAATCGCATCGAGGCTTTAAGCGACGATATCGCGCTGGCGATCAAGGCCCAGTCCGTGAGGATTATCGCCCCTATCCCGGGCAAAGGCAGGGTCGGGGTGGAAGTCCCCAATCTGCACAGCGCCCTGGTTTGCATAAAGGACCTGCTTGTTTCCGCGGAGTACCACAAACAGAGATCTTCTCTGGCTCTTGGCCTGGGCAAGGATATAACCGGAAAGTCTATATTCAGCGACCTGGATGAGATGCCGCATCTTTTGATCGCCGGGACTACCGGTTCGGGCAAGACCGTATGCGTGAACACCTGTATCCTGTCCCTGCTTTTCAGGAGCTCGCCAAATGATTTGAAGTTCTTGATGATCGACCCGAAGATGGTCGAGCTTATGCCTTTTAACGGCCTGCCGCATCTTTTATGCCCGGTAGTTACCGACGCCAAGAAGGCGGCAGTCGCACTCAACTGGGTGGTCGGGCAGATGGAAGACCGCTACCAGATGTTGGCCAAGGTGTCGGTAAGGAATATCGAGGCTTATAACGAAAAGCTCCCGCAGGAGAAGCTTCCCTATATCGTGGTGATCGTCGATGAGTTCGCCGACCTGATGACCGTTGCCCGCGATCAGATTGAGAATGCGATTACCCGCCTGGCGCAGTTATCGCGAGCCGTGGGCATACATCTTATCCTGGCCACGCAGAGGCCGAGCGTGGACGTGATCACCGGGGTGATCAAGGCTAATTTGCCGGCGCGTATATCTTTTAAGGTTGCTTCGAAAGTCGACTCGCGCACTGTTTTGGATATGAACGGGGCGGAAACTCTGCTGGGTAAAGGGGACATGCTTTTCCTGCAGCCAGGCAAAGAAGACCTTATCCGCATACAGGGGGCTCTGGTTAAAGACCAGGAGATCGAGAAGGTGGTGGAGTTCATTAAGGCGCAGGGTGAACCGGCTTATGACGATGAGATTCTCAAGGAACAGCAGAAAGGCAATCTTGCCGGCGGCGGGGAAAAAGACGAGCTTTACGAGGAGGCCGTGCGCGTGATTATGGAGAGCAATCAGGCTTCGGTTTCCATATTGCAGAGGCGTATGCGCCTTGGCTATACGCGGGCGGCGCGTATCATAGATATCATGGAATCAGAAGGCCTGGTTGGGCCTTACGAGGGGAGTAAACCGCGCAGGATCCTGGTTGATCGTCAAGGCTGGTTAAGGGATCTGACAGGGGCAGGGGAGGATAAGTGATGAATACGGAGACCAGCGGAGCCCGCCTGAAGAGGATTCGCCAGGAAAAGGGCTTGAGTCTTGAGGAGATGCAGAAAAAGACAAAGATCCACCCCAACGTCCTGCGCGCGATCGAGGGAGACAGCATTACCGACTTGAGCCCGATTTACCTCAAAGGTTTCATCAAGATTTATTGCAACAGCCTCGGCTTGGATCCCAGGGAATATTTGGGAGAACCGGCGCAGCCCGGTAAACAGGTGTTGAACGCGGCCGTAGGCAGGGATATCGGCGAGCGCGTTGAAAAGAAACCCGCGATCCAGAAAGATTTTCAGGTCAGGTTAAAGGAGTTCCGCCCGTCCGCCGGATTAAAGAAGGCGATCTTGCTTGCCTTAGGCGCTTTGATTGCCGTATCCCTGGGGTTGAAGCTGGTTATGGCTTTTTCCGCCTGGCTGTCGACCAGGCCGGCAGCAAGCAGACCGCCCGCGTCTTCGCCGCTGAAGGCAAAGAGAACCCCCGAATTATTGCCTAAAGAAACCATAAACAAATCTTCGGTAAAGAACATACCTAAACAGGCCAAGGCCCAGAAGGGCCTATCCCAGGGATTTATGCTCGGGATATCCGCGCGCGAGAAGACCTGGATTTCAGCCAGGGTAGATGGTAAAGTCGTTTTTCACGGCGTGCTTGCCCGCGGCAGGACAGAGACATGGCAGGCGAAAGAAAAAATCGAATTATCTCTGGGTGATGCCGGGGCGGTTGAGCTGCAGGTAAACGACCAGCGGTTCACCAAGCTCGGCAGGAGAGGCCAATCCCTGAAGAATATCGTCATCAACAAAGAAGGCCTGAAGATTTCCCGATGAAACGCAAGCTGGGGATATTGAGCCTCGGCTGCCCCAGGAATCTGGTGGATTCCGAGAGCCTGGCCGCCGGTTTCAGTGCCAAAGGTTACTCTATTGTCGAGGACATAACAGAGGCCGAGATTGCCGTGGTAAATACCTGCGCTTTTATCGAGGAGGCAAAGCGCGAATCGATCGAGGCGATCCTGGACCTGGCCGAGCTCAAGAAAAAAGGCAGGCTGAAGAAAGTCATTGTCTGCGGCTGCCTTGTACAGCGCTATAAGAACTTGTATAAAGAGCTCCCGGAGGTTGACGCGTTTATCGGCTCGCCGGGGCGTGACCGGCGAGCCGGGACTGCTCCCCTCTCCCCGCGGCATTACGCTTATTTGAAGATTTGCGAAGGCTGCGTGAACAGTTGCAGCTATTGCGTTATCCCAGGGATCAAAGGCAAGCTTGTCAGCCTTGACGAGGCATCTGTGCTCCGCAAGGCCAGGTATTTCAACCGGATGAAAGTTTCCGAGTTGAATATTATCGGGCAGGATATCACCGGTTTCGGAATTGATTCCTGCGGCAGGAGCAGCCTGGCTGATCTTTTGAAAAAAATAATCCAGGATACCCCGGATATACCGTGGATCCGCCTGCTTTACCTGAATCCGTCCCGTATCAGCGACGAGCTTCTTGCCCTGATCAGGGATAACCGGCGCTTATGTAAATATGTCGATTTACCTATCCAGCATATCAATGACCGTATACTCAGGCTGATGAACCGCAGATTTAGCAGGAAAGAGATAATTTCCCTGATCGGGAAAATCAGGGATACGATACCCGGGGTATGCCTGCGTACTTCGCTTATCGTGGGCTTTCCTTCCGAGACGGAAAAAGAATTCAAGGAGTTGTTGGATTTCGTCGGTGAGGCCAGGTTCGAGAGGCTCGGCGCGTTTATCTATTCGCGCGAGGAGGGGACTCCTGCTTATGCCTTCAAGGGGCAGATCAGCCGCAAGGTAAAACAGGAGAGGCTGGAAGCGGTAATGATGCGGCAGCAGGAGGTATCCGTGCGGCTGAACTCCGGATTCCTGGGCAAGCGCATACAGGTGCTTATCGAAGAGGAGAAGGACGGGGTTTATATCGGCCGCAGTCAGGCGGATGCCCCGGAGGTAGACGGCCTGGTTTATGTCAGCAGTAAGCGCAGGCTTAAGCAGGGTGAACTGGCGCAGGTCAGGATAACCGATACCCTGGAATACGATTTAGCCGGAGAGGCGCTTTAACCGTCCGCGGCGCATTTGCCGGGAAACGGATTTATAATCAACGAGGAGAATATATAATATGAATCTTGCCAATCGTTTGACGATGTCACGGATCTTGCTGACATTCGTATTTATGTTTTTTCTGTTCTGCCAGGGGCTTTGGCCGAAAGTGGCCAGCCTGGTCGTTTTTACGATAGCGGCCATTTCCGACCTGCTTGACGGTTTGATCGCCCAGCGCAGGAATATGGTTACGGATTTCGGTAGGCTGATGGATCCTATCGCCGACAAGATCCTGGTGCTGGCGGCATTCGCGGCTTTTGTACAGTTGCAGCTGATCGAGGCGTGGATGTTCGTGATTATCATCGCGCGCGAGATCATGATTACCTCCCTGCGGCTTTTTGCCTTGAACAAGGGGAAGGTGCTTTCCGCGGCGCGGGCCGGAAAACATAAGACGGTTGTGCAGATGGGGGTGATTTTCGCTATCCTCGGATTTATCCTGTTCAAGGAGATAGTCTTGAGATATTCTACCTGGAACCCGGCCTGGGAGAAAATATTCAGGCAGGGGATATTTTTCCTTATGCTGATTACCGTGGGGTTTACGCTTTATTCCGGCCTGTCTTATCTTTGGGAGAACCGCAAGATAATTACCCGCTTATGAAATCTTCTTCCTTCAGCGGCCAGTTGGTAAAGATAATCAGCACTTTATTCTTTATCGGTTACCTGCCGCTTATTCCGGGGACCTTCGGCAGTATCGCCGGGGTGGGTATTTTCTACCTGTTTGGTTCAAGCTCGTCCGCTGCATATTTCCTGTCCATTATTTGCGTAATCGTGTTGGGGTTTCTGGCCAGCGGCAGGATGGAGAAGCTGTTGGGAAGGAAAGATCCCGGCTGCATCGTCATCGACGAGGTGATGGGCATGCTTGTCAGCTTGAGTTTTATCCCGCATGAGCCGGGAATGGTTTTTCTGGCCTTCCTTTTTTTCCGCATCTTCGATACTCTTAAGCTTTTCCCCGCCTCTAAACTGCAGTGTATGCATGGGGCGCTCGGTGTGATGGGGGATGATTTTGTGGCGGGCGTCTATACCAATGCCGTGCTTCAGATAATCTTGAGGTTGAATTCTTCGATTACCGTATAAATAGGCCCCGTCTCGCCAAGGACGCTTTCGAACAAGGTAATTTTCTCACAGTCAAATTCGCAGTTGATGCCGTCATGAGCTTCTGGGTTGCCCATTGTTTTCTGCGTTCCGGAGCCGCGCGCGCGGTTTTTTAGGCGGCCGATGGTTACATGAGCGTGGAAATCGCGCTTTTCTTCCGGGATTCCCGCTTTCGATAACCGGCTGTCAAGGTTGGCGGCGAGTTGTTTTAAGGCGGCAGGCGCCTGTTCGGAACCTGCCCAGATTATGCGGGAAGCGCGCGG
The DNA here is from genome assembly GCA_964572435.1 of uncultured Planctomycetales bacterium. Taxonomy (GTDB): domain Bacteria; phylum Omnitrophota; class Gorgyraeia; order Gygaellales; family Profunditerraquicolaceae; genus UBA6249. The sequence continues at coordinate 8,100 of CAZNGC010000008.1, forward strand.
GCAGGCAAAGGACCCCAGTTTTTCCAGCTTGAGCCTGAAAACCGGGATTGTCCCGGATGTTTCTGCGGCAATCTCCCTGATTTCTCTTAATTGGTCTTCAGATATTTCCCCGAGGAACTTTACGGTTAAATGAAGGTTTTGCGGTTTGGCCCAGGCGATCCCGCTGTTTACGGGTTTTAATCTTTCCTGTATCGCGGAGAGGGTTTTTGTTACTGCCTCCGGCAGGCGGATAGCTATAAATGCGCGCATAGTAAACGCATGGCTTCGCTGGCCGCCTGTTTGCGGACCCGCAGGCGGCCTCCGGGGAATAAGAATCTTCTGCAGATATCCAGCTTGCCGCTGGATAATCCGACAAAGACCGTCCCAGCCGGTTTGCCGGGGACGGCCCCGGAAGGCCCGGCTATGCCGGTTATGGAGATTCCGAAGTCCGCGCCGGATAACCGCCGCACATTTTTAGCCATTGATAAGGCTGTCTGGCGGCTGACAGCCCCGAATCTGGAAATCGTTTTGGCGGGTATCGCGAGTATTTTTTGTTTTGACCGGTTGCTGTATACAACCAGCCCGAGTATAAAATAGGCGGAGGAGCCGGCCTTGCTGGTCAGCCAGCAGGAGAGCAGCCCTCCGCTGCAGGATTCCGCGGTAGCCACGGTTTTGCCGCTGTTTATCAGGCGTTTATGGATTCTGGAGAGTATTACGCTGCGCATTTTTATATTATAGCCGTTTTTAATTGTGTTGACAAGGCAGTATTTTATGATAAAATAATAACAATTAATCTTTAGGGCAAGGTGGAATTCCTTACCGGCGGTCGCGCGCAAGCGCGCACCAAACCATCCAGTTTAGTTTGGGTGCCGCGCGCAAGCGCGCACCAAACCATTCGATCGGTTTGATGTAAAAGCCCGCGAGCAGGCGCAAGTTAGTCGCGCCGGCAGACCTGGCGAGATTCCAGGGCCGATGGTGCCATACGCGCTCCTGCGCAATATTAAAACGCGGGGAGTTTCCGTGTATGCGAAAGTCCAGATGGGAAAAGATTAAAATCAATACGCCCAAGGATTGTCTTTGGGCTTTCTTGTTTTTAGGAGAGGGGATATGTTCAATTCGATAGAGGAAGTTGTCGATGATTTAAAAAAGGGCAGGATGGTCGTCGTGGTAGATGACGAGGACCGGGAGAACGAGGGCGATCTGGTTATGGCCGCTTCTTTTACCAGGGCCAAAGACATAAATTTCATGGCCAGATTCGGCCGCGGGCTAATCTGCGTCCCCATGGAAGAAGAGAGGTTGCGCCTGTTGGAACTGGACCCTATGCTCAAGAATACCCTGCAGGCGAATGCCGGCGACCCCTTCAAGACCGCCTGGATGATTTCCGTTGATGCGGCCAAGGGCGTGACTACCGGGATTTCCGCCTATGACCGGGCCAGGACGGTTGATGTATTGATCAGCGGCCAGAGCCGGCCGGAAGACCTGGTCCGCCCCGGGCATATTTTCCCATTGCGCAGCCGCCGCGGAGGGGTCCTGGTGAGGGCCGGCCATACCGAGGCAAGCCTTGATTTGATGCGCCTTGCCGGGCTTTATCCGGCGGGGGTGATTTGTGAGATCATGAATGACGACGGGTCAATGGCCCGGCTTCCGGAACTTCTGGATTTTTCTGCCAAGCACTCTTTGAAAATTTGCACCATCGCCAGCCTTATCGAATACAGGAGGAAGAAAGAAAAGCTTGTCGAGATGCTGGTGGAGACCAAGCTGCCGACCAGGTTCGGAGAATTCCGGCTTCTTGTTTACCGCGACAAGACAAGCGGACAGATCCATTTGGCGCTTTGCATGGGCAAATGGTCGGATGAGTCGGTGCTCGTGCGCGTGCATTCAGAGTGTTTGACCGGCGATGTATTCGGTTCCCTGCGCTGCGACTGCGGGAAACAGCTGGAAAAGGCCATGGAGATAATTTCTCTTGAAAAAAAAGGCGTGGTGCTTTATATGAACCAGGAAGGCAGGGGGATCGGGCTTGTGGAGAAACTGCGCGCCTATAACCTGCAGGATAAAGGGATGGATACGGTTGAGGCTAACGAGGCATTAGGGCATAAAGCTGATTTACGCGATTACGGCATCGGCGCCCAGATACTTGTGGACCTGGGGATCAAGAAGATAAAGTTGCTGACCAATAATCCCAGAAAGATAGTCGGGCTTGAAGGTTATGGGCTGAAAGTATCCGAGCGGGTGCCGCTGGAAATTGAGCCAAACGCGCAGAATTACCGGTACCTTAAGACGAAAAAAGAGAAAATGGGGCATCAGTTGGATATATAGATCGCATAGTATGTGTTATGCAGGGAAGCAATAGGTGTAATAGAGGTAAAGGCGAGATAAGGACAATAACTGATAGTTTGATACGGGAAAAGAGAGGAGATCCAGATGGCGAAGGTAGTTGAGGGTAATTTGTTGGCAAAGGGCAAGTCGTTCGGTTTAATTGCTTCACGGTTCAATGATTTTATGACCAAGGAGTTGGTGAGTGGTTGTATCGATACACTGGTCAGGCATGGGGCGGAGGACAAGGATATTACCGTGGCCTGGGTGCCCGGCGCTTTCGAGGTGCCGATGGCCGCGCAGAAAATGGCCAAGACCAAGTCTTATGACGCCTTGATCTGCCTGGGGACGGTTATCCGCGGAGCGACGCCGCATTTCGACTATATCGCCTCGGAGGCCGCCAAGGGTGTGGCCAAGGTTTCCCTGGATAGCGGCATACCGGTGATCTTCGGGATAATTACCGCCGATAGTATTGAGCAGGCGGTGGAGCGCGCCGGTTCCAAAGACGGGAATAAGGGCCGCGATGCCGCGCTTTCGGCGATCGAGATGGCCAATTTAACCGTTCAATTGAAATAAAATGCGTAAACGAAGCAAGGCGAGAGAATACGTACTGCAGATGCTTTACCAGATGGATATTACCAGCAACAGCTGGCAGGATATCCTGAAGTGTTTTTGGGAATTTAACTCCCAGGAAGAGATCCCCGGTGAGCTTAGGGATTTCTCGGAGCAACTTCTTTCCGGCGTGGTCGAAAATATGCGGGAGATAGACAAAAGGATCAGTAAGTACGCGGCGAACTGGCAGCTTGAACGCATGGCCTTTGTGGACCGTAATATTATGCGCCTGGGTTGTTTTGAGCTTATCTTCCGCGAAGACATTCCGCCGAAAGTCGCGATAAATGAAGCGGTGGAACTGGCCAAGAAATATTCAGGCTCGGAATCCGGCAAGTTCGTTAACGCCATCCTGGATCAGATAAGAATCGAGAAAGGTAAATAGGCCTCTACCGGCCGGCGAGATGGAATACGCTGATTTGCATGTGCATACAACGGAGAGTGACGGGACCTTGAGCCCGGCCCATCTGGCAAGGGAGGCCGCAGCCGCGGGTTTTTCCGCCATCGCCATAACCGATCATGATACGGTAAGCGGTATTGCCGAGGCGCAGGCTGCGGCAGCCGGTACCGGACTGGAGATTATCCCGGGTATTGAATTGACCGCCCAGTACGAAAGACAGGAAATACACCTGTTGGGCTATTTCTTGGATTACCGGGATAAGATATTACTTGAGAAGCTTGCCCTGGTCCAGCGCGACCGTATTGAACGGGTGCATAAGATCATAATGAACCTGGAGGAGCAGGGGATAAAAATCGACGCTAAGGATGTGTTCAGTATCTCGGGCAAGGGTAGCGTGGGCCGTATGCATATCGCAAAGGCCATGGTTAAGGCCGGCGTGGTCCCTACTACTTCCCAGGCCTTCGTTAAGTACATCGGCGATAAGTCTCCGGCTTACGTCCTGGGCTTTAAGCTTACTCCGGCTGAAGCGATAAGGTTGATCAAGGATGCAGGGGGAGTGGCTGTATTGGCTCATCCGTATATGTTAAATAACGATGAATTGATCGGCGAGCTCGCCGTTTCCGGCTTAGACGGCATAGAGGTTTATTACCCGGAGCATTCGCAATCGATGGTTAATTTCTATCGCGCCCTGGCGGCAAAGCTCAATCTTCTGGTTACCGGAGGTTCGGATTTTCACGGAAGCGTCAAGCCGGATATAAAATTAGGCGTGATTAAACTCCCTATTGAGTTGGTGGATAGATTGCGGGAGAGGGCAAGATGATCCAAAAGAGCGATGAATATTATATGAGGATGGCGATGAAGCTTGCCCTGAAGGCCAAGGGCAGGACTTCTCCTAATCCCATGGTTGGGGCCTTGCTGGTAAAGGGCGGCAGGATTATCGGAAAGGGGTTTCATGCCAGGGCCGGCCTGGCGCACGCCGAGATCGTCGCTTTGGATGAAGCCGGGAAGAATTCAAGAGGGGCTACTTTATATGTTACCCTTGAGCCGTGCGCGCATACCGGGCGTACCCCGCCGTGCGTCGACCGTCTGATCCGGAGCGGGATAAAAGAAGTGGTTATCGGCATGATTGACCCAAACCCGCTGAATAACGGCAGGGGCTCGTTGATACTCAGGCAGAACAATATCAAGGTAAGGGTGGGTGTTTTAAGCGAGAAGCTCCAGGAGATCAACCGGAGTTTCATAAAGTATATAACTTCGGGGGTACCTTTTGTCACGGTTAAGGTCGCCGAGTCGCTGGACGGCCGGATCGCCACTTATACCGGCGAGTCAAAATGGATTACCTCGGATGCCTCGCGTACTTACGCGCACAGGATACGCAATGATTACGACGCGATAATGGTCGGTGTCAATACCGTTTTGAGGGATAACCCCCGCCTGAATGCCGTCCCCGGGCGCAGGCAGCCGGTCAAGGTTATTATTGACAGTAATTTGAGTACGCCAGAGAATTCCGATATTTTCCTGGGGCAGAGCAAGGTGATTATCGTTACCCTGCCGAGCAGGCCGGGACAGGAGACGGAAAATCGCGTACGTCTTTCCGCGAAGGCGAAGATCCTGGAGGTAAAAGAGAAGGGCGGCCAGGTTAATCTGCGGGACGCGCTTAAGAAACTCGCCCGGCTGGGCATCAGCAATATAATCGTCGAAGGCGGGGGGACGCTTATCGGTTCGCTCTTTGACGAGAGGCTCGTGGACAGGGTATTATTTTTTATCAGCCCGAAGATTATCGGAGGCAAGGATGCGGTTTCTTCGGTGATGGGCAAGGGAGCAAAACGCCCGGATCAGGCAATAAGGCTTGCCCGCATGAGGACCCGGCGTTTCGCGGAGGATCTGCTTGTAGAGGCGGATGTTGAAGGATGTTCAGCGGCATAGTCGAAGAATTGGGTACGGTCAGGAGCCTGAAACGTTCGGCATCCCGGATGTCTGTCGGGATCCAGGCCAGGGATACTTTGGCGGATACCAGGGTCGGGGACAGCATAGCGGTTAACGGGGTATGCCTCACCGTCGTTTCCCTGGCGGAGCAGGGGTTTGTTTTTGATGTTATCCCCGAGACCTTCCAGAGGACGAACCTGGGATTGTTGAGGGTGGGGGAGAAAGTTAACCTTGAACGCAGCCTGAAATTCGGGGACAGGGTATCCGGCCACCTGGTAAGCGGACATGTCGACTGCCTCGGATTGATACGCGCTAAACTTATACGCGCCGGAAATCTCGCCTTCGACATAGCGATACCGCGCGGCCTCGGCCGTTATTGCCTGCCTAAGGGTTCGATATCCCTGGACGGGATAAGTTTGACGCTGGCCCAAATACGGGCCGATGTAATCAGCGTTTATGTGATTCCGCATACCCTGAAAAACACCACTCTGGGTTTTAAAGGGCCGTCCTGCAGGTTGAATGTGGAGTTCGATATCCTTGCCAAAAAATCCGCTGTTTGAACTTTTCTGTTATTGCGCAAGCAGTGAATCTTTGCTATACTTATGAAAATATGGTTTTAACGGGGCGTGGCTCAGCTTGGCTAGAGCGCAGCGTTCGGGACGCTGAGGTCACAGGTTCAAGTCCTGTCGCCCCGACCAAATTTTCAGTACCTTTGTTAAGGGCAATAATAACAAGGAGGAATTGTGGAAGCGAATAAAATTTCATCTAAATCTCGCTTGATAGCTTTATTGCTTTGTTTATTTTTTGGATGGCTTGGGGTGCACCGGTTTTACGTCGGCAAGATCGGTACTGGTATTTTAATGATTTGTACCTTTGGAGGTTTTTTTGGTATCTGGATTTTGATTGATTTAATCCTGATTATCTTGGGTTCTTTTAGCGATAAAGATGGCAAGGCGGTTTTTAAATGGCTTGAGTCTGGCAGCATATAAAGATTGATAGATTAATCCTTATCTGTAAGGATTAATTTTATGAAAACTCAACTGCACATTCTTTATTCAGGCAGGGTTCAGGGCATAGGTTTTCGCTATACTGTCAGGGAAATTGCCGATTCTCTTATGGTTTGCGGCTGGGTAAGGAATTTAAGTGACGGCCGGGTGGAGGTATTGGCAGAAGCAGAGGAAGATGTCCTGGTTATCTTTCTTGAGCAAATCAACGGGCATTTTTCCAGTTATATCAAAGAAGTAAGCAGGGAATGGTCTCCGGCATCCGGTGAATTCCGCGATTTTCAAGTTGCATCCTAGCCTTTTAAGCGGTCAGCATGTCTATCCACATAAAAAATAAAATAAACCTGATAAGGGATAAAATAAGAAAGCATGATTATTCTTATTATGTCTTAAGCCAGCCCCAGATCTCTGATAAGGAATATGATGATTTGATGTTTGAGTTGAAGATGCTTGAGGATGAATACCCGGAGTTACGCACGGACGATTCTCCCAGCCAGCGGCTGAGTTCAGGCATAAGCCCGGGCTTTAAAACTGTAAAACATAAGGCGGGGATGTTTTCGCTGGATAATACTTATTCTATTGATGAATTGGCCGGCTGGGATGAACGTGTGCGTAAAGGTCTGGGCAGCGGATGCGGTTATGAATATGTGGCAGAGCTTAAGATCGACGGGGTGAGCGCCAGCCTGACTTATATTAAAGGAAAACTTGTGATAGGCTCAACCCGCGGTGACGGACAGACAGGTGAAGATATAACCGCGAATATAAAGACAATCCGGGCTGTTCCTTTAACCTTGTTGGGTAACCATATCCCTGATTTTATTGAGATCCGCGGAGAAGTATATATAGACAAGAAGGATTTTGCCTGGGTAAACAAAGAGCGCATGGATAGGGGCGAGGCCTTGTTCGCTAATCCGCGCAATGCTACCAGCGGTTCCCTGAAACTGCTGGATAGCGCAATTGTAGCTAAAAGGAAGCTTAATTTTTTTGCGCATTCTTTAGGCGCATACCGTTTCCAGCCTATAAATACTCAATGGGATTTTTTAGGCAGGCTTAAAGATTGGGGAGTGCGGGCGAATATGCATTCCGCGCTCTGCCGCGATATAGGCGAAGTAATCGCTTATTGCCGCCAGTGGCAAAATAAGCGCGATGAATTAAGCTATGAGATTGATGGCGTAGTAGTTAAGCTTAACAGCTTAACTCAGCAGAAGGAATTGGGTTTTACCGCTAAAAGCCCGCGCTGGGCGGTAGCTTATAAGTTTGCCGCCAGGCAGGCGACTACGGAGATAACCGCGATCAAGCTGAATGTCGGACGCACGGGGGTGGTTACGCCGACGGCGGAACTTAAGCCCGTGGAATGTTCCGGGGTGACTATCAGCAACGCGACCCTGCATAATTTTGATGAGATAGAGAGGTTGGGTTTAAGGGAGGGAGACCGCGTGCTTATCGAGCGGGCGGGGGATGTTATTCCTAAGGTAGTGAAGGTTGTGGAGCAAATAGGCAAGGAGCCTTATAAAACTCCGTTAAAATGCCCTGCCTGCGGAGAGAAAATAGTCAAAGAAAAAGAAGAAGATGTGGCTTACCGCTGCATCAATCCGGCCTGCCCTGCCCAGCTTGAGCGGGCGCTTGAGCATTTCGCCGGGCGCGACGCCATGGATATCGAAGGCATGGGTGAGGCGGTGATCGCTCAATTGACCGCTTTGAAGTTGCTCAAAAGCCCGGCGGACATTTATAAACTGAAATCCGCCGATCTGTTGAAATTGGAATTGTTCAAAGAAAAGAAATCCGGCAGGCTCCTGGAAGCGATCGAAAAAAGCAAGCAGCGGTCTTTGGAGCGGCTGATTTTCGCTTTAGGCATACGCCACGTCGGGCAAAAAGCGGCGTATACCCTTGCCGAGAAGTTCGGGGATATGCGCAAGTTCATGCTGGCCAGCTTTGATGACCTTGACAGCCTGCCTGAGGTCGGCCGGGTAATGGCGTCTTCGATCGCAGATTATTTTAAACTTCACCAGACCGGAAAGCTTATCCGGGAGCTTGAAGAAGCCGGCGTGAACATGCGTTTTCAGCCGGCCTCGCGCAGGCCCGGGCGCTTGTCCGGTAAAACCGTTGTCTTTACCGGAGGCTTGTCCGGTTTATCCCGCTCTGAAGCGCAAGATCTGGTGCGCCGCTCGGGGGGGATTGTGTCTTCCAGTGTAAGCGGGAAAACCGATTTTCTGGTGAGCGCGGATAAGGCGGGGAGCAAGCTGCACAAGGCCAGGCAATTAGGGGTCAAGATTATAGACGAGAATGAATTCAAGGAGATGATCGGATGATGCTTAAAAAGGCGTGTTTGGTTTGTTTATGCTGCATACTTCTGGCGGTACTGTCGGGTTGCGAAACAATGGCGCGCAAGTTCACCCGCAAGTCGAAGAAGCAGGGGCAGCCCGTGCAGATGGTCCTGGCTCCGGAGGAGTACAAGGGGCCGGATATGAGCAAGGAGGAGTTGTACAGGCAGTACTTTCTTTTTTGGAAGTCATGGCATGATGAACTGGAAAACGCCCTCATACAGAGGTCCAGTATGAAGAAAAAGGTGGATTGTGGTCAGGAGGCTTTGAAAAACCTTATCAATATGAAGAGTATGCTGACCAGCGATATGCAGAAGAACCTTGATATTTACGTCAACAGGATGATCAGGCTCTTGGCCGACATAAAAAGCGATGTATACGGCTCCGGGGATTTCCGCTCGCTGCAGACAGCCGAGCGTATCAAGATGGATGTGCACAGGGATTTTATTTACCCCAGGATAAAGAATTATCTTAAATGATCATAGAGACTATTAGCGTCGGTCCGCTTCAAGTCAATTGTTATATTCTTGCCTGCGCGGATTCCCGGAAGGCGTTGATTATCGACCCGGGGAGTCAGGCCGGTAAGATAAAATCTGTTTTGCGTAAATATTGCCTGGAGGCAGGGATGGTTGTTAATACTCACGGCCATTACGACCATATTGGCGCCGACGATGCATTCGGGACGGATATTTATGTCCATCAACAAGACCTGGATATGCTCCGGGATGCGCGGAAGAATCTTTCCGCCGTGTTCTCTTCGCCGCTTGAGGTTGTCTCTGTGATTAAGCCTCTGGCGGATAAACAGCTCATCAGGATGGATTGCCTGGAGATAGAGGTTTTGCATCTTCCCGGACACAGCCCCGGCGGGATCGGGCTATTGATGAAGAAGCCGCAAGGCGGGATAATCTTTACCGGCGACACGCTTTTTTGCCAGGGGGTAGGGCGTTGCGACTTGCCGGGAGGGGAGGCGCGCCTGCTGGAGAAATCGATCAGGGAGAGGTTGTTCAGTTTGCCGGATGAGACTAAAGTTTATCCCGGGCACGGGCCTTCGACTACCATAGGCGCGGAGAAGGCGAATATCGTATTCTGAATAGTATAAGATGAAAGAACTTATCGATTCATTTCTGGATTACCTTTCGGTTGAACGCGGTTTGTCCAGGAACACTATCGCCGCTTACCGGCAGGACTTGAATATTTACCTGGATTTGATGATTAAGCGGGGGATCAATGCCCTTTCCAGGATTTCAAAAAACGATATAGTCGAGTTCATGCTTTTTGAAAAAGAAAAAGGGGTTTCCCCGAACAGCATTTCCCGCCGGTTGGCGGCAATACGCATGTTTCACCGTTTTCTTTCCCGTGAAAGGGTCTTGAAAGAAGACCCTACGGCCCTGGTAGATTCACCGAAATTGTGGAAAAAGGTCCCGGATACGCTTTCTCTTAATGAAGTGGAGTCTCTGATCGGCCAGCCGGACGCGCGGGACAGGCAGGGCGCCAGGGACAGGGCGATACTGGAGACGCTTTATGCCACGGGCATGCGCGTTTCCGAATCCACCGACCTTAAGTTGAGCAACGTGAACCTGGATATCGGCTTCCTGCGCTGTATAGGGAAGGGGAACAAGGAGAGGGTTATCCCTCTCGGCAAGAAGGCCATCCATAGCATCAACAGGTATCTGGAATTCAGCCGTCCGTATTTGTTGAAAAACAAAGCTTCCGATTTTCTGTTCGTTAACCGTTCCGGAGACAAACTGTCCCGGCAATCGGTTTGGAAATTGATCAAGCAGTACGCCAGGCAGGCCAGGATCAGGAAACCGATAAAGGTGCATACCCTTAGGCATTCATTTGCTACGCATTTACTGGAGAGGGGTGCGGACCTGCGCTCTGTGCAGGAGATGCTCGGCCAATCGAATATATCTACGACGCAGATTTACACGCATATAGACAAGGAAAGGCTTAAGACTATACACAAGATGTTCCATCCGCGTCCGTAAGGAGAGCTGGCAGCATGCGGCAGGCAGGTAATAAATGAAGAAAGATCTAATGAAGGAAAACATGATGAATTTCCCACCGGAGATAAAACAGCTGATCAGGCTGGTGAAAGAAGTTTCCAGGGAAACTAAAATGCCGGCGTATCTTGTCGGGGGGTTTCCCCGGGATCTTCTTCTTGGCCGCAAGGATTGGGATTTGGATATAGCCGTTGAAGGCGACGGGATAAAGTTTGCCGAGGCCCTCGCGGCTCGATCGCGCGCCGGCCTGACCAGGCACGAGAGGTTTGGTACGGCGACCTTGAATATGGGCCACAGACTGAAAGTAGATATTGCTACTACCCGTAAAGAGGTTTATCCGGCAAGCGCCTGCCTGCCGGTGGTAAGCCCCGGGACTCTTGTCGAGGATTTATTCCGCAGGGATTTTACCGTTAATGCCATGGCCTTAAGCGTTTCCGGGATTCCGGGAAGAGAGCTTATCGATATTTACCATGGCAAAAGCGATTTAGCTTCGGGCTCGATACGTGTTTTGCACAAAATGAGTTTTAGAGACGATCCCACGCGTATCTTGAGGGCGATCCGTTTCAAACAGCGTTACGGATTCCGGATTGAGCCTGCGACCCTTAAACTGTTAAAGGACGCCGTAAGTTCGGGGTTCCTCGGGAAAGTGCATTCGCACCGCTTGCGCGATGAGTTGATATTGATGTTCAAGGAAGAAGACCCTGCAGGCCAGCTGAAGCAGCTTTGCGCTTTGGCCGGATTGTCTTTTATCAGCAGGAAACTTAAACCTGGCAGGCGCGCATGTGTTTTGTTTGGTTCGATCAGACGGCAGATTGGCTGGTTTATGCGGGATTTCCCGGTACACGGCAAGTTCCAGCCGTGGCTGGTTTATTTTGCCGCCCTTTTAAGCCCGCTGACTCTTTCTCAAAGCAGGAAGGCAATCCGCAGGCTGGGCCTGTCCAGGCAGGAGGAAAAGATCATTCTTTCCTGCCGCCTGATAAACCCGCGGCTTATCAGGCGCCTGAAGGATAAGAATATAAAGCCTGCCCAGGTATTTAATTTGCTCAAGCCTTTAAGTTACGAGGCGCTTATTTTATTGTGTTCTGTTTCGCCTGAAGAAGGCCTGAAGAGGCGCGTTTCCGATTTTCTCCGGGTTTATAATTGCGTGCGGCTTTGTATTTCCGGAGACGATCTCTGCCGTATGGGCCTGGAGCCGGGTCCGCGATACCAGCAGATACTGAATAAGGTGCTTTGTGCCAGGCTGAACGGACGTGTGCGCAACCGCCGGGAAGAGCTTGTTTTAATCGGGAAAATCATGAAGCACAACAATGGAGAGGAATAAATGTCAAGACGCGAGCGTGTTGAGGAAGCGATAAAGAAAGAGGTAAGCCTGATTATCCATGATGAACTTAAAGACCCGCGCGTAGGCTTTGTCACTATAACCAAAGTGGAGTTGAGCAAGGACTTGAGGAATGCCAAGATTTTCTACAGCGTCCTGGGCAAAGAGGAAGACCATGAGAAAACAAAGTCCGCTTTGGATTCCGCCTTGGGTTTCATCCGCACCCTGATTGCTGAAAGGATCAACCTGCGTTTTGCAACCGAGATTATGTTCAGGGAGGATCATTCGACCGAATACAGCGCCAGGATCGAAGAGGTCCTGAATACAATAAAAGAATTGGACCAGGCAAGGCATCCTCTCAATGATGATGCCTCCGGGTTAAACAGGGGGAAGGAAGGGAAGACCGATGGGCCTGAAAAAAATCTGCGCAAGCATAAGAAAGTACAATAATTTCCTGATTACCGCGCACACTAATCTTGAAGGGGATGCCCTGGGGTCAGAGTTGGCCTTTTATTCGCTGATCAGGAAACTTGGCAAGCAGGGTTTGATCCTGAACCAGGATGGTATCCCTTACGGCCTGGATTTTCTTCCGAATGTAAAGAAAGCGCGCAAATTGGGGAGCGGTTCCTCTTCGGTCAAGTTTGACTGCATGGTGGTCCTGGATTGCGCTGACTTAAAACGCACGGGGGAAATCTGGAAATTGAATAAGGGGGCTAAGCCGGTCTTGAATATAGACCACCATATCAGTAACCAGGGGTTCGGCTCCGTGCACTGGGTCGATGGGCACGCCTCTTCGTGTTCGGAAATGATCTATCGCATTTACAAGCAGATGCGCCTTCCTATAACCAGGCCCGAGGCTGTTTGTTTATATACCGGGATAATGACCGATACCGGTTCGTTCCGCTATTCCAATACCACGAGTTTCACGCATCAGGCGGTTGCTGAACTGCTAAGAACCGGGGTGAATGTCCCGCTTATCTACCGTTATGTTTATGAAAACCTGGCTATGGATGAAACCAGGTTGTTGATCAGGCTCTTGCCGAAGATAGGTTTTTCCGCCCAGGGGAAGATCGCTTATTTCATATTAAGAAGGAACATGCTAAAAGGCGGGGCAGTCTCCATGGACTTAGGAGACCAGTTGTTGAGTTTTGCCCGTTCGATCAAGGGCGTGGAGGCGGTGGCTTTGTTCAAAGAGAGCCCTTTGCTTAAAGGCCAGGTGCGCGTAAACTTGAGAAGCCACGGCAAGGTGGACGTAAACAAGGTTGCCGCCATTTTCGGAGGCGGAGGGCATAAGACCGCTGCAGGATGCACCGTGCATGGCGATATCGCCAGGATTTCCGGGAAAGTGATCGGGGCTATCCGGAAGGCTTTAAGGTAATCGATGATCGTAATCGACAAGCTAAATCAGATACGCAGGTTTAAAGACCCGGTGGTCGCTCTGGGCGTGTTCGACGGACTGCACCGCGGGCACCGCTTGATACTTGAGTCCGTCGCCAGAAAGGCCAGGCGGATTAAGGGCACGGGTATGGTGCTGACTTTTTATCCGCACCCCAGGCGGCAGGAGAGCCTGTATTCTTTGAAACACCGCTTGAGGCTTATTTCCGAACTGGGTATCGATGTTTGCGTGGTAATAAATTTTAATCCCGCTTTTGCCGGCTTGAGCCCGGAAAGTTTTATTTTTCGGATACTGGTGGAGAAAATTGGCTGCCGTTTTGTTTATGTCGGAGAAAATTTCCGTTTTGGCAAACACGGTTCCGGAGACTGCGGATTATTGGCTGATAAGGCTAAAGAATACAAGTTTGGCCTTAAGGTATTCAAAGTGGTCGAATCCGCCGGCCGGCCGGTAAGCAGCACGGTGATAAGGAAATTGATCAAGAAGGCGCGGCTTAAAGATGCGGAAAAGCTTCTTGGCCGCAAGGTAAGCGTCCTGGGCTCGGTAATCAGGGGGAGTAGGCTGGCCAGGGTGCTGGGGTTTCCTACCGCCAATATCAATCCTCACCATGAAGTTATCCCGCCGCCCGGGATTTATGCTGTCCGGATAATGCTGGAAGAGAACGTCTACGACGGGGTCTGTTATATAGGCAGGAGGCCGACCATCGGTCTCAAGAAGAGCCCCGTGCGCACGGAAGTGCACATCTTCGATTTCCATAAGGACATCTACGGCAGGTTCATGGAAATCCAATTCGTAAAAATGATCCGTCCCGATAAGAAATTCACCTCGTTAAATGAGCTGGCCTTTCAAATCGGAAAAGACATAAAAATCTGCCGCAGTATTCTTAAAAACTCCAGTTAAATACTACAACCTCTTGTACTAACCATTCGGTCATCCACAATTTATTGTGTTTACTATATGT
>CAZNGC010000009.1:0-13252 GCA_964572435.1 uncultured Planctomycetales bacterium
TGCCTAAAGAAACCCGCCCTCCACCGCCATCCTGCCCCGCGCCGCCTGGAGGACCCGCTTTTTCAGAATCTCCCTGCGCAGGCGCCTTGTGCCTGCTCTTCCACTGCGCCAATTGCTCCTCGGTCAGGTATTGCGCGAGCTTCGATTCTGTATCCCGGCGCAACTGCTCCATCTTTTCATTGGCTTGCCCGGGTTCAGGCGGAACACCATCCTCCATCATTGCCTGCATTTGGCTGGATTCTTCCTGGATTACCGGAGTAATTTGATTTACCTGTTCATCGCTTAAACCAAGTTCCGTTTTCATCCTGTCAACGATTTCCTCGGCCGACGGTGGAGCCGGCGGTTTAGGCCCTTGTTGGGCGAAAGCCGCTCCGCAGGCAGCAAATAATACTGCCGCAAAAACCAAACACCCGCATATTATCTTCATCCTTTCTCCTCTCTGTCCCGGGCTATTTCCCATACAGAACCCGCAACTGCTCAACCGTGGGATGCCCAGGATAATATTCCCCCTGCGGGCCGACATAGCCATCCTTCTGTTTAACCAAAGTAACCGGGGTATAGCTGCCATTGGCATTAGGAATATTAATCGTCGCCGTCTCCCCGGTAATCTTCTGCTGCTGAACTGGTGCCGCTAAAACGGGCGCCGCTGACGGAGCGGGAACAACGACATACCCTCCGGGAGCAGCCGTATAATACACATTATTATAATAATAGTAAGTCAGCCCGTCCACAACGATTGTTTTGCGCGCCGGGGGGAGTACGGTCACTACCACGCCCGCGGGAGGAATATCCACAAGTATCTCGAACAAACCGAAAAATACCGGCCTGTAAAACCTCCCGTCGCGATAACGGTACCTCTCGTATCCCAAGTTGACATACTCCGGGCTGCCATGAGGGCCTCCGGGACCGCCGCCCGGCCTGGCCAGCGCCTCCGGCAACTGTGATAAAATAACCGAAAAAACCATAAACACCATAAGCGCCACCCGAAAGAATACATTTTTCATTTCTTTACCTCCGCCGAAGCAAGCATTACCTTAACCCATAAATTAAAATTATTATCCGAACCTGCCATGCCCCTGCCAGGGCCACCTCTCATGCCCCCGGGCATACCCATACCTCCAACTTCAGGCATGCCTCTATCCGGCATGCGCATCCCTCCGCCGGGCCCGCCTCCGGGCATCCTGCCGCCGCGCATACCGCCCACTCTTTCCGAAGTTTCAAACCCCATACTAATAAATCCGCTTCCAGCGCCAATATAATAAGGATGGCTTACGCTCTCGACTAGGGGAACTTTCAATTCATAAATAAATTGCCCCTGGAAAACCCCCATCTCAACTTTTATGCCATCTTTCTCTATTTCTTCCAGGGACGCTGTATATCTTTCCTTTTTCCCGGGACCGATAATCTCAACCTGACGCCATGGTCCACGGGGAATCTCCTCGCGCTCACTCTGGGTATCCTTTACTCCCGGCGGACTTTTTCGGCCGGGACCGGCAGGCATATCCCTATCCTGAACACAGACGGGAAAACGCACGCCAAAAACCTTCTTGGATTTTGCTTCCGGGTCAAACCATACGGTAAAACCCGAATGCTTGATCTCTTCGGCAAGCCCGCGGTTACGGGTAACCAAACAAAGATAAAGAAATGTATCGTCGTTGGCAACGCCAACGCTAACCCTCATATCTTTGTTATAATAACCAAACTCTCCGTGCCAGTCTTCAAACTTACCGTCAATATCGATCTTGCGGCTCAACCACCCGCTCTCGATCTTCGGCTTGCCGCAGCCGGCAATAAATACAGGAAACATAAGAACACACGTCAATGTTAAAGATAAAGCTGTTCTTCTCATAAAACGCGGCCTCCTATCCCCGGATTAAGGTAAGGGCGGTTCATCTTCCGGAGGAGGCAGGGCGCGTCCGCGGCCCTTTCCGGGAACGCGGGCCTCGACAAACTCCTCCTGCAGAACCTTGAATTCCTCCTGCTGGGGAGGCGTAAGGATACCCATAATTTGCTTATCCGCTTTCTCCCTGATATCAATAATGGAATTGCGTATATTCCTGCCTGTTCTCTCGATCTCTTTACGCGTATCCTCCAATATCCGGGCAACTTTCTCTTGCTGTTCTTTATTCAGCTTTAGCCTGGCCGAAAGCATCTCTACGGGGCCGTTCCTCCTGCCATCGCTCCCCTGGCGCAAACCATGCCCCATAAAACCGGCAGGCCCTCGCCCAAAACCCGGCCTCTCCATAACCGGCCGCATCATTCTGCCCCTGCCCGCTATCGTCACTCCGGCGAGCATCCCCACCATAACACACAAGACCCCAAACACCGCAATATACAAAATGTTCTTGTTCATCTTGCCAATCTCCTTTCTTTACACGCCAAGCATCAGCCGCAAAGCCATATCCGTAGTCGTCTGCCCGCCATTCAATAAATGCTCTTCCAGCGAATAACCGCTTATACTGGATGAGGAACTCAAGAAGAGAAAAACAACCGACAGGATAATTACCGCCGCGGGCACAGGTATAAGCCGGCGGGAAAGCTCGCCTATGCCAGCAAGGCGCAGAAGCCGCCGCTCATCCGCGCGCCGCTCATCCGCGATCCTGCCGCGCAGGATACCGACCAGATAATCCGGCGGAAGGCTTTTTCTTCCTTCCCCCGCGATAGCTTGCCTGATCCGCGCAAGGGCCGCCAACTCTCCCCTGCAAGCAGGGCATTCTTCCAGGTGCCTCTCGACCGACGCCATATCCGCCTGGCTTATTTCTTTATCCAGGTAACGGGACAACAAACTTTTTATTTTCACGCATTCAACCATATATCTACCCTTCCAGCCTGATAACCTCTTTCTTAAGCATCTGCCTCGCCCTGAAGATCCTCGATTCAACAGTCCCGATGCCGCAGCCAAGAGTTTCGGATATTTCCGCGTAACTTAAACCTTCAACCTCCTTGAGCACAAGCGCCGAACTGAATTTAAATGGTACTTTCGAAAGCGCCAGGCGGACCATCTTTTCTTTTTCCCCTGCCAGCAGTTCGTCTCTGGGCCCGGGGCTATCGGCGCAGATATCCGGGAGAGGATCACCCCCAAGTATCCCCTTTCTCCTGCGCAGAAAATCATAGGTAGTATTCACGGCAATACGATAAAGCCAGGTGGAAAACCGGCTCTGCCGGCGGAAATGCTTCAGCCCGCGATAAACCTTAAGGAATACCTCCTGGGCAATATCCTCGCTCTCCATATCCCGCCTGACAAGCGAATAAACTATATTCATGACCCTATCCTGATACCTCCTTACCAACTCCTCAAACCCTTCGTCCTTGCCGGAAAGGAATTGTTCTATATAAAAATTATCGTCATTCATTTTGGTTTTCCATATATTAGACGCAAACCTGGAAATTTTATTCCCGGTTTTTTTTGATTCGCCCGGGCGCTCACAATATCCTGAAGGGAATAAAAGATGGGTGCGTTACAGAAGCTTCTTGATCGCTTTATGCAGTTCTTCGAAATCCGCTGGCTTGGTTATATAGATATCCGCGCCGATCACCCTGGAGATGATCCGGTCGGCATCGCCGGCCTTAGCGGTCAACATGATTATCGGGGTCTTGTTCAAAACAGGGTCCTTGCGGATCACCCTGCAGACCTCTTCGCCGTTTAACCCGGGAAGCATGATATCCAGGACCACAACGTCCGGTTTCTCGCTCCTGGCCTTATCCAGGGCCTCAAGCCCGTCAAGGGCGGTAACCACGTCAAAACCTTCTGCCTCCAGGTTAATCTTGAGGATCCTCAAAAAATCCGCTTCATCGTCAACTGCGAGTATTTTCTTGCGCACGGATGCTCCTTATTTATTCAAAACGGCCATTACGGTTATTTTCCCCCGGCTAAGTTTTCCCTGACTATCCTGATGAAATCGTCTTTAGGGGTAGACTTCGATATATAATTCAGCCCGCCGATCCTGCCGTCGCTGGCAGAAACCTCTTCATCCTTGACCAGGGAAGTCAGAAAAACCACTTTTATCCCCCTTGTCCTGGGGTCAGAGGCAAGCTGTTCATGCAGCTGCGTGCCGTCTACATCCGGCATCATTACATCCAGCAGCGCCAAATCAGGCAAACGGGAAATAGCCAGGTCCATAGCCATGGAAGCGTCCCTGGCGGTAAAAACCTCAAAACCCTCCTGGTCCAGGAATTCCGAATACAGCTTAAGTATCACCGCGTTATCGTCGACAATCAGGATCTTTGCCATGCCTCTCCTTTCATCAAACCGGTTTGACCGGTAAAGTGAAATAAAAACGCGAACCCTTGCCCTTACCCTCGCTCTCAAACCACATTTTCCCGCCGTGTAATTCGATAAACCTCTTGCTTAACGGCAGGCCCAGGCCGGTACCGGCGTATTTACGGGAATAATCGCTGGATATCTGCTCGAACTCCGCGAATACTTTATGGCTGTCTTTGGCCTCTATCCCGATGCCCGTATCCCAGACGCAGACCAGGACCTCCTCCGGAGCGCTCCTCCTGGCCTCGATCCCCACTTTCCCGCCGGCAGGGGTAAACTTCATGGAGTTGGAAATAAGGTTGAAGATCACCTGCTTTATTTTTCTCTCGTCTGCGCGGACAACCCCCACTCCTTCTCCGGTATCAACCGAAAGAGTTATCTTCTGCTTCGAGGCTTTATCCGAGACGAACGATATGCTCCTTTCAAGCAAACCCTTGAGGTCAAACTCCCCCTGGTCAAGTTCCATCTTGCCGGCCTCAACCTTGGATAAATCAAGTATGTCGTTTATCAGGGAAAGCAGGTGTTTACCGCTCTCCCAGATATAACCCGAGTATTCTTTCTGCTTTTCGTTCAACGGGCCGACACTTTCATCTTTCATCAGTTCCGAAAACCCGATGATCGCGTTAAGCGGGGTCCTCAACTCATGGGACATATTGGCCAGAAAAGAACTCTTGGCCCTGTTGGCGCTCTCCGCCGCATCCTTGGCTTTCAATATCTCTTCTTCGGCCTGCTTAAGCCTGGTTATGTTGTTGCCGATGCAGATTATTTCCCTGACGCAGCCATCCCGGTCGATGATCGCCTTGTTGGTCCAGGCGATCCAGACCCTTTCTCCGCTGCGCAGCATATTCTCGTTCTTGTTCTCGACATAGCGGGAAGGGTTCCTGACCAGATCATCCATCATCGCTTTTAAATCCTGCCCGGATACATCCACCGGGGAAACTATCGTCCCAACGACATTCCTGCCTAATATCTCTTCCTTGGCATAACCGAAGAATTTCTCAGCGTATTTATTCAAGAATGTGATATTGCCGCCGGTATCCATGCGCAGGATAATGCTGTTGGCATTCTCCACAAGCTCGCGGTACTGGATGTCCATATCCCTGTTCATGCCGGTAAGTAACCTCTTATTTTCTTCAATAATTCCTTTATATCTATAGGCTTGGGCATAAAATCATCGAAACCCTCCGCCGTTATCCGCTGTTCGTCCTCTTTCATCACCGAGCCGGATACGGCGATAACCTTGACGCGGTCCAGGCGGCTGTCTTGCCTTATCTTTTTATGGACTTCGAAACCATTCATCCCTGGCATATTTATATCCAACAGGATAAGCCCCGGGACAATATCCTCCATGGCCTGGAGAGCGCTTTTGCCGTCCTGGAAACTCAAAGTTTTGAAACCGTTTATCTGGAGTAGGTCAACGATAAGTCTCGTATTGAGGGGGTCGTCTTCGATGATCAAGATTGTATTATTATCTTTGTCTTCGGTCATCCTGTAAAAGAGTGTGCCGGATCATCAACAAAAATGCGCGGAACCGCTTACAGATTAATTATAACCGAAACGCCGCGGTAAACAAGAAAATAAATAGAGTTGCCGACCAGGGCCAGGCCTGTTTTACCCGGCAGCTATCTGCCTGCTCTGGCGGCAGATCAGATTAGGCAGGCTCGTCCGGTTAAGGATCGCTTTAACCTTCGAGTCCGGGGAGGTAATCAAACACGCATCTTCCCTGGCTGTCCAGGGCAGGCTTTTCAGGTTTATGCCCAGGAAGGAGACCTTCTTCAAAAGCCTATAGATTACGGGGATAAACGGTTCCAGTTCGCTCCCGGAAAAAACGATATTGTCCAGCCCGCCCATAACGGATATCCCTTCCCCGATATACTTCAACAGCTGGGCCTGGTATATATCAAAGGCAAGGGTTACCTTGCGGTCTTTGCCGTAAAACTTCACCAACTCTTTGAGCTCAAGGTCGTAACCGGTAAGCCCGAGAAAACCGCTTTCGTTCTTCAGGATGTCGTCGATCTTGTAAATCGAAAAACCCTGGTTATTCATCAGGTAAAAAACCACACCGGGATCTAAATCGCCGCAGCTTGTCCTGGACATCACCCCCTCCAGCGGGGTAAACCCCAGGCTTATCGAAAGAGGGTTCCCGGACCTGGCGGAACAGACGGTGGTTTGTTTATCGATAACCACGGAAACCGTCCTTGCCGAAGGCAACAGCGCGCTGGCAGCCTCATGGAAAATCCCGTGGAACCCCCATTTCTTGATACGGTTATCATCCTGCAGCTGGCGGGGAATCGCGTAATATTTCTCTTCATCCGGAAGCCTTGAAAAAAACGACGTCTCAAAAAACGCTTTTTGCCTTACCCCTTCGAAATCACGGTAGAAAACCTTGAGCATATTCAACACCGAAGGTATATAGAACGGGAAATACCCGGTAAGGCCGGAGAATCTTGGGAAGAACCCATTGACGATCATGGCGGGTTTCTCGAAATAATCCCCGCCGAATAGAATACGGAACGATATCGCGCTCACCTTTTCCTTGCCGGCAATAACAGATACATCCTTCTTGAGATTAACGCTCTTTTTTATCTCCTCTATGTCCCTGGCGAAATAATACGGGGCCTTGCCGGATCCATCATCCTTAAAAACCCAGAATTTTACCTCTTTCAAGTCCGTGTCAACTACGAGTATCATTTTTGATCAACTCCTTGTAAGCCTCTCTGGCTATCATAAGCTCTTCGTTGGTCGGCACGACCAGCACCCTTGTCTGCGAGGCGCCGGAAGACAAATCGCATATCCCGCCGCGGTAGAGCTGGTTCCTCTTTTCATCGAGCTCTATACCGGAAAACCCCATCCCGGAGCAGATACTCTGCCGCAGCACGGGGAGCCCTGCGCCCAATGAATCCGTAAAAATCAACATATCCGCCTTCTTCAGGATCAGGCTGTAAAAACTTATGTAGGCCTTTACCCTGCGCACGTACATGTCAAAAGCCATCCTGGCGCCTGGCCCGGAGATATCGCTGACGACGTCCCTTAAATCCGAAGAAGAATTAAAGACCCCGAGGATGCCGCTTTTCTTATTCAATATATCCTCGGCCTGCACCGGAGAGAAACTCTCCCTGGACATGATGTAGAAAATGATCCCCACGTCCAGGTCGCCGCAGCGGGTATTCATTACCAGGCCTTCCAGGGGGGTAAACCCCATAGACGTATTCACCGACTTGCCGGCCTCTATCGCGCAGACGCTTGAGCCTCCCGTGCCCAGATGGCAGCTGATTATCTTCTGCAGCTTGATATCGCGGCCAAGGAACCTGCAGGCCTCCTGCGAGACATATTTGTGCGATATCCCGTGAAAACCGACCTTTCTCAAACCATACTTTCTGGAAAGAGCCGAAGGGATAGCGTAAGTGGAGAATTCAGGCGGGATATCTTTATGGAAGGCGGTATCGAATACGGCAAATTGCCTGACCTTCCGGTACTGCGACGAACAGAACTGCATCAACCCGTAAACTACCGGGTTATGGATTGCCGCCAGGCTCATCGTCTGGCCCAGTTTCCTCAAGACTACCTTGTCAACCTCCACCGGATCGACAAAAGAATCCCCGGGATGCACATAACGGTGGGCGAAGATGTCGAAAATCACTCTCCTGTTCAGGCTGCCGTCGGACTTTATCAACTCCAGGATTTTCTTCAAAGCGGCGGAATGATCCGCAAGTTTGGCCTTAACCAGCCTCTTCTTGCCCAGGGCCGTATGCGTGATCAGCGAATCCTCCTGCGTCTTGATGCCCAGGCGTTCAGCTTCACCCTCTACCAGGCACTCCTCTTCCGGCATGCTGATGATCCGGTATTTCAAAGAAGAACTCCCGCAGTTAAGGACCAGTATGTTCACATTCTTGCCTTTAGATCTCATCCGAACTCCATCCGAATGTCGGCACTCCTATATTCCTCTGGATGATCAAGGCCTGGCCGTAAATCGCCCTTTCCAGTTTCTCCATACTCAACGACTCATTCCCCGAGCCTATTTCCTCTTCCAATCCCGCCCCGAAACCGATAGTCGGGATCTTCAACTCCGCGCAGGTATACGAGCCCTCGGTGATGATCTTCTTCCAATATCCGAACGAAGCTTCGAACCCGTTCTCGGTCAGGCTTTTCAAAGAATTCAAGGCGAACGGCTGATGGCTTTCCATCACCCAGGGCTTGAACTCCTTTTCCGAAATGATCTCCAGCCCGGAATCCGTCTTAACTTTCTCCTTGGCCACAACCGTATTGACCGTCACATCCGGCTCGCCTTTGTACACATTCCTGGCTATCTTCTTGGCCTTATCCAGAATCCCGCCAAGGTTCTCTTCAGGGACAAACAACCTGTCCACCACTACCCTGAATTCGTTGAAATCATCCTCCGGGTGATAACCGCTGTACCTGACATCCTTGATCCGCAGGCCGGAGTACCCCAGGTTTGCGTCTCCGGGCAGCTCCTTGGAAACCTTCTCCAGCTCGCTTATCAAAGGGAACATCGCCCCCAGCATATTCATGCCCCTGTTCTCCAGGAAATTCCTGTTCAATTTCCCTTTTACGACTATCTCGTATTCCATCCTGCCCTTATGCCCCAGGTTGATATTAAAATCCGTTGGTTCGCAAAGGACGACCCCGCGGATCTTCTTGAGTTTCGGCTTGAGGTAATTCTCGAAAAGGTACTTTATCCCGTACCCGCAGCAGGAGCTTCTCGGCACGCAGCAGACGATCAGGTCGCCGGTCAGAGGAAGCAGTGTCCTTTTGATCAACGCCCCCGCGTAGACTCCGGATGCTATGCCGGCCTTGAACTTAACCACGCCGCTCTGCAGGCAGGCCTCTGTCTTTTTCTCCTGCAAAGACAAGTTATCCATGTGAGAGATAAGCACCATCGCGTCCTTGTTTTCATAACCCTTGATCGTGCCGATAAGGTTTCCCGCCTTATCGCTGGATACCTTGTCGAAATCAAGCTCCTTCATTTCAAGCCGGATGAGCCCGGAAAGCCCCGAGGCATCCTTGCCGGCGATATCGTAATCCGCCAGCCGCCGGGAAAATTTACCCAATCGTTCGTTCAGCCCTTTTGCCTTAACCTGCATCAAATCCCTCATCTTGATCCTCCTGTTCTATATAAGTTAACTGCTTTAAATTATACTTAACATGCGGGGTAAAAAAATTAATCTTTAGAAAGTCGGAGGGGTAATTACCCAAACAGCTTCTGCTTCTTCCTTGCCGATGTTCTTGAAGGCGTGCGGAACACTGGAGTTGAAATAGATACTGTCTCCCTTTTTCAGGACATAAACCGTTTCGTTAAGCGTAATCTCTATCGCGCCCTTGATCACCAGGACGAATTCCTGCCCGAAATGCTTATAGGCGGCCGGCCCGGAATTGGCCTTCTCCCCCAGCTTGAAAAGCAGAGGCTCCATTTGTTTATTTTCGTCCTGGGAAGCCAGCAGGTATATATTGATCCCCTTACCAGCCTCCTGGAGATGCTTGCGTTCGGCGGCCTTTACCACCGGGTTATCCGCGGCCTTCTGGCCTTCTCCGATCAGGCTGCCCACGGTAGTCGAAAGAGCGTCGGATATGTTCTTCAATGTAGATAAAGAAGGGGATGCCTTGCCTGTTTCGATCTGCGAGAGGAAACTGGCGCTGATTTTCAGCTGTCCGGCAAGCGACCTTAAGGTCAGCCCCCTTTCTTCCCTCGCCCTCTTTATATTCACCCCTACGATCTTCATCTTGTCTCCAAAACGAGTATAAATTAAAGAACTACCCTTGTCAAGTATTATTTAACAATAAGCATAGATTTTAAGTACAGGTTAACAGGGTCTTATACCCGGTTCTCCCGGAGCACGGCTAGGTTGGTCTGCATCCTGCGCGCCCAAAAACTAAAGGCATCCTGCACATCCCCCCAACGGGTGGGTTTGCCGAGCAAGGACTTTGTGCCGGCGCGGCGGTCCACCACTGCCCCAAGGCGCTCTCCGCTTAAGCTGTCCAGCAATTCCCCTTCCACGCTTACCACTCCGACCGCGCTATGCGTGCCGAGCACCAGGCGTTTGGCGTAACTTATCCCCAACCCGGCAGGGGTCAGCGTAGAAAGCAAATCAGCTACCGGCTTGTCTGCCCTGGCTTCGGTTATCGCGCAACGGATGCGCATTACATCCGGGCCGGCTTGCTCGACAAGCACATAATCCCTGATAAGGGCGTCGCGCAAGGCGATATGCAGGTAATTAACCAGCATCTGCTGGTCTTCGCGGGACAATCTGCCTAAAGCTGAATCCTCGCCGTCAGCGGCCCAAAGTTGCACAGGGTCGAGTATCACCTTGGAATATGCGCTTAAATCGGCTCCGGGTTTGCGATAGTTAAACTCCGCCTGGCCCGGTTTTCCCTTATGCAGCTTGGAATAGTCCTTGAGAAAACCCGACATCCTGACATGGGGCACCTGTTCGGTAGTCGCGCACGCGGAAATGCCCAAAACAACCGCGGCTATCCCTGCTGAACGCACTATCTGCCTGATAAAATTCTTCATAGCCTTCCTTTCTCTTGCGCCTCGGAGGATGTTATTCCAACACCTTGATTGACTGCGCACGGTTGACCTTCTTGCCCAATATATAACCCACGGCGATCTTGTCGCCTTTCCTTAATTCGGACACCCCGATCTCCTTGCCTGCCCTGCCGGTGATCACCGTTTCCGCGGAAACCGAGAAGCTGATGTTATTTACATAGCTGTTGGTGATCGAAACCTGGGATTTCACCCCCTTTGAGTCATCCCCGAGGATTATCACGGTAATCGTGCCGGTAGCGGTAGTGGTGCGCGCGCCGGGGACATCCCTGGTCACCACCTCGGACGCCGCGCCCTGCTGGCCGAAACACAATGAAAATGAAGAAAAAACAACCAACAAACTCAAAAACAATCTTTTCATCTCGACGCTCCTTCTCCTTACAGCCGACGGTAAACCCTGGACTCCATCTCCAAAACATACTTGAGCCCGGCTACCTTGACTTTCTTTTCCCTCATAATATACCAGACGTGATTAAGCTTGTTCAATTCCTCATTAGAGTAAAGGCGCGACCTGCCTTTCTTCCTGCGGGGAGTAACAATCTCCTCCCGGTCAAGCTGTTTAAGCACCCAAACCGGGATACCCAACAACCTGCAGACAACGCCGCTGGTATACACCGGCTCATCCGCGCCAACCTCAAAAACTTCGCCGTATCCTGCCTCTTTCTTCATCTTCATTACCCGGTCTTTACCTGAAAATTCTTCGCCTTTTCGTCGTAATCCACGAAAATCTTCGAGCCGTCTTTTATCTCGCCTTTTAAAAGTTTCAACGCGACATTATCGTATATCGTTCTCTGGATAAGCCTTTTAAGCGGCCTGGCACCGTAGGCGGGATCGAACCCTTCTTCGGCAATCTCCTCCCTGGCCTTCTTTGTCACGTTTACCTCTATCTTCCTGCCGGCCAGGCGCCTCTTCAACTCTTCTATCTGAAGCTCGATAATCGCCTCCACATCCTTCTTCATAAGTTTGTTAAAAATAACGATCTCATCCAGGCGGTTGAGGAACTCCGGCCTGAAACTCTGTTTTAATAACTCCCCGATCTTCCCCCTGGCATCCTGCGCGTCTTTTGCCTCCTGGACCATCTGCGTGCCAATGTTCGAAGTCATAATGATGATCGTATTCTTGAAATTGACCACCCTGCCCTGGCCGTCGGTGAGCCTTCCGTCATCCAGGACCTGGAGTAATACATTAAAAACATCGTGGTGTGCCTTTTCTATCTCGTCAAAGAGCACCACGCTGTAAGGCCTGCGGCGCACAGCTTCGGTAAGCTGCCCGCCTTCTTCATACCCCACATACCCCGGAGGGGCCCCGATCAGCCTGCTCACCGAATGTTTCTCCATATATTCGGACATATCGATGCGCACCATCGCTTTTTCGTCGTCGAAAAGGAACTGGGCCAGGTTTTTAGCCAGATAAGTCTTGCCCACGCCGGTAGGCCCGATAAAAAGGAATGTGCCCAGGGGCCGGTTGGGATCCTGCAGGCCGCTGCGTGAACGGCGGATAGCGTTGGAGATCAACCCCACCGCCTCATCCTGGCCGATAATCTTTTGCTTAAGCTTATCCTCCATGGAAACGAGTTTCTCTATTTCGCCTTGCATCAGCCTGGAAAGGGGGATACCCGTCCACTTTGAGACTATCTCGGCGATATTCTCCTCGGTTACTTCCTCCTTGAGGATGGAACCGTTCTTTTGCAACTTTGCCAATTCTTTATTCTCCTCTTCAAGTTTCTGGTTGAGTTTTGGCAGTTTGCCATAGCGTATCTCGGCTACCCTGGCCAGATCCCCCTGCCTCTCAAGCTGTGCCTCTTCGGTCTTAAGGTTCTCTATTTCTTCCTTGTTCTTGCGGATCCTGTCGATAATCTGTTTCTCATTCTTCCAGCGGCCTTTAAGCGATAACGATTTTTCCTTTATCGAGGCAATCTCTTTTTCCAGTTCCTTCAGCCGCTCTTTGGAAGCAGCGTCCTTATCTTTTTTCAAAGCCTGGCTCTCGATCTCCATGCGCGTAAGGCGCCTTTCCAGCTCGTCTATCTCCGTAGGAAGGCTTTCGATCTCCATCTTCAGCCTGGAAGCAGCCTCATCTACGAGATCTATCGCTTTATCCGGAAGGTTGCGATCGGTGATATAACGGTGCGAAAGCGTGGCCGCGGCGATCAAGGCGCTGTCTTTTATCCTTACGCCGTGATAAACCTCGTAACGCTCCTTAAGCCCCCTCAAAATTGATATGGTATCCTCCACGCTCGGCTCGCCAACGAACACCGGCTGGAACCTGCGCTCCAGCGCCTTGTCTTTTTCAATGTATTTCCTGTATTCATCCAGGGTGGTCGCGCCGATACAACGCAGTTCGCCGCGCGATAAAGCGGGGTTGAGCATATTCGAGGCGTCCATCGCCCCCTCTGTCTGGCCCGCGCCGCCGAGGGTGGGCATTGGGTGGTG
>CAZNGC010000009.1:13262-21324 GCA_964572435.1 uncultured Planctomycetales bacterium
AATCCCAGCATCCAAGGCCCCTTCAGTCTGCCCGGCGCCGACAAGCGTATGCAATTCGTCGATAAACAGGATGATCCCCCCGTTAGATTTCTCTATCTCGCGCAATACCGCCTTCAGCCTCTCTTCGAACTCGCCGCGGAACTTTGAACCCGCGACCAGGCTGCCCAAATCCAGCGCGACAATCCGTTTGTTCTTAAGTGAAGCCGGAACGTCCTGATAGGCTATTCTCCGCGCCAGGCCTTCGACGATCGCGGTCTTGCCGGTGCCCGCCTCACCGATAAGCACGGGATTATTCTTTGTCCTGCGCGAAAGCACCTGGATGGCCCTGCGGATCTCGCTATCCCTGCCGATAACCGGGTCCAGCTTCTCCCTGCGCGCCAATTCAGTCAAATCCTTGGTATATTTCTCGAGGGCGCGGTATTTCTCCTCGGCGTTCTGGTCGGTCGCATTCTGCGAACCCCGGATATCCTTGAGCACGGAAAGGATTGCCTGCCTAAAAACCCCATATTTTGCCAAAAGCGCGCTGATCCGGCTGTCCTTAGACTCGCTAAGGGCAATTGTCAGGTGCTCGCTTGAAACATATTCGTCTTTTAAGGATGCGGCTTCTTTTAAAGCGTTCTTGAACAATATCTGCATCTGGCTGGAGAAATATACCTGGGCATCCGTTGACTCCACCCTGGGAATACCGGTAATTACGGCATCTATATCTGTCTCCATCCTCTGTAAAGGGACACCGATTTTCTCAAAAACCACCCTGGCCAGCCCATCCTGTTGCCTAAGCAAAGCTAAAAGCAGGTGAGCCTCTTCCACCTGCTGATGGTTATGGTCCCTGGCGATATTCACGGCAGACTCGATCGCCTCCTGGGCCTTATAGGTAAAATTGTCGAATTTCATATGCGGATATCTCCTTTCGATATCCCGAGTTTATCATATCCCTGAAAAATATCAAGTGTTTTTCGAAATATTTATTTCGCTTTTCGAAATATGGAACACCCTGCCCCTCAACCGTAAATCCGGTAAACGCTTATTTCAACTGGTCGGTTACGTCGGCAACTCCCTGTTTCTTGTCGTCGATAGCTAACGAGCGCGCGGCCGCCTTAGGGCCAAGGTCGAAGTTCTTCAGGTCGACCTTCTTTAACATGGTATTCTCATACGTCTTGTAATACAGGACCTTATTGGTGATATCCTTGATCACTATCCATTGCGCGTAACCGTCGAGAGTGATAAACGGCTCGGGGTTTTCCTTGATCAGCCCCTTGGGGATATCCACGGCGTTGAGGATATGCTGGGCCAGGTTTACCGCCTCTTCCGCGTTCTCCGCAGGCAGGGCCTGGTCAACACATAAAGCCAGGCGCACGAAACGCGACACAGGAGTCCAATCTCCGGGCATACCGAGCATGCCGCTGCCTACTCCCGTAGGCTCTATCTTGAAACCCCCGATCATCCTGTCTTTGCGGTCATGAGCGTCAAGATTTATATAATTCCGCAGGTTATTGATCTGCCAGGGAAAATCCGGGCGGTTGGTCATCACCCCCAGGGGATTATCGTAAACATTGGCCTTACCGTCGATAAACTCGATAACCAGGTTCTTGCCGCCGGCGTCATGCAGGGCCACATGCAAATACAACTCGCCGTTAGCCTCTTTAAGGCTGATCCCGGAAACATTGACTCCTTTTAAAGCCTCCCTGACTTCATCGACAGTCGCGAAGTTCCCCATTACCCAGCAACCAAAATCGCTGATCGTAACGAATTTTCCTTCAAGCGCCGGCTGGTATTTGGCCCCGGTGTACATCAACGCATCGTAAGAGAGCCCGGCCTCGTTGAAACCCTCCAGATAGGCATTATGGATCTTGAAAGCGTCAACCCCGATAAAACCGTATTTATTCTTCCAACTTATCCCCTTATTGCCCTTATCGTCGATACTGGTAAAATCCATGCCGCGCGGAACGACTACGATATTGGAATGAAGGTCAACGGGAAATTCCATCGAACGGCCGATAACTACCGTGCCGTCTTTGGCCTTTACCTGGAAATCACTGCAGGCAAACGACAGCCGCGGCGATAACGCGAAAAGAATTACTGCGGCAAACAAAGATACTGCGAAACGTTTCCCCGGCATATTCTCCTCCTTATCTGTTTTACTCGATCTGTTTTACTCGTTCGCCGGCTTTGCCCCGGCAGGCGCCTTTGGCCTATCCGGACAAACGGGCAAATGACGGATTATTATACCACAAAAGACGGATGAATTTAATTATTTGACAGGCGCCTGAATCGGCATTATAAATATAAATTCATGGCAAATCAAAGAGGAAATCATGATTCGAAGGCGGCGCTAAGGATACCGGACATCCGCTCTTTCATCGGCTCTGTCGGTTTCTTCACCCTGGCAAGCCGGGCCCTGGCGGTAGTCATCGGGTTCCAGATATACAGGATAACCCGCAGCCCGCTTTCACTGGGCTGGCTGGGATTTGTAGAAGCCATCCCGGCCATCTCCATCGCGCCTTTCGGCGGATACGTCGCCGATCATTTCAACCGCCGCAAGATCATCCTTATAACCCGCGCCGCATCGTGCATATGCGCAATATGCCTGGCATTGGTATCCTGGCAGGCGCATATAAACCCGCTTATCGGGCTCTATTCGATAATTTTCATCGCCGGTGTGGCCCGGGGGTTCGCCGACCCGGCAAACACGGCCTTCGAAGCCCAGGTGGTCCCCAAACACCTCACAGTCAACGCCTCCAGCTGGATAAGCTGCACATGGATAAGCTGCTCGGTAATCGGGCCGGCGGCGATAGGTTTTATCTTCGAGGCCTGGGGCCCGATAGGCTCATACGCGGTGATCACCGCCTGCTTCGTCCTATCCTGGGTATTCACCCTGATGATCAAACCGAAAACCCAGCTCATGCCGCAGAAAAAAGAACCCGAATTCAAAAGCATCAGTACTGGATGGCGTTTCCTTTTCAAAACCGAACCCCTCTGGACAGCCATGCTCCTGGACCTCTTCTCGGTTTTCTTCGGAGGGGCAATTATCCTTCTGCCCATATACGCGGAAGAAATACTGCGCGTCGGCCCGGCCGGGCTGGGGCTGCTGAATGCCGCCCCGTCGCTGGGAGCGCTGATCATAACTCTTGCCGCCACGCGTCATCCTCCGATCGAACGCGCCGGGCGAAACTTACTGACGGCGATATCCGGATTCGGAATAAGCATAATCATATTCGCCTTCTCGAAGAATTTCGCGCTCTCCCTGGCCGCGCTTTTCTTCAGCGGAGTCTTCGACGGGATCAGTATGGTCATCCGGCGCTCGATGGTCAGGCTGCTTTCTCCGGACGAACTGCGCGGGAGGATCGCTTCAGCCAACTGGATATTTGTCTGCGCCTCCAACGAACTCGGCGCTTTCGAAAGCGGCATGGTCGCCGCCTGGATAGGCACGATCCCCTGCGTGGCAGCCGGCGGGATCGTCACCCTCGGAATGGTCGGCCTGGCGGCACTATGGGCCAGGCAATTAAGAGACTTGCAATTCGACACGCGCACGCTTGAACGCAAACTCCCGGCCGCGCCGCCTTTTCCTTATTGACCTGCTTAACAAGATTTATCTATCTGCTTCGTTTTTAACCCGGGAAGAACAGCGCCGGATTTTCTTCCAAACCGCGAGAATACCTTTGCCAGAGCGGCAAGGATGCCTCCCAAAACAGCGCCCGCGGCAAAACCGCCGGGGCAGCCCGGCCTGCCGCAGCAGGGGCATGTTGGAGAAATGGTAAAGACGGCGGCGAAGGCCAGCCACCAGCGGAGAAACGAAGACTTGAGGAAAGCGGCAACCCTTTTCATCGCCTCAACCTCCCGATGATAAACGAGACGGCGAAAAGAATGAAGTTCACCATGACGATAGCCGCTCCCGACGGATAATTGAGCACATACGAAGAAAATATCCCCACGGCAACCGAGAAGGCCGCGAACAGGCCGGCAAGCACGATCACCGACCGGAAACTGCGCATAAGCTGCAAAGCGGATATCGCCGGCAGGATTATCAGGCTGGAAACCAGCATCGTGCCCGCTATCTTGATCCCCAGGACGACGATAAGCGAAGTCAGGACAATCAGGATCTTATTCACCGCCCTTACCCTGATCCCGGAGACCCGCGCGTATTCTTCGTCGAAGGTGATCGCGAAAAGATCGTGGTAGAAAATCACGGTAACCAGGGCGACCAGCGCGAATATCCCGCCTGCCAGCCAGACCTCCAGCGGGCTGACCGAAAGGATATTGCCGAAAAGATAACTGAAGAGATCGACATTGAACCCTCCGGCCACGGAAGAAATAATCACGCCGAGAGAGATACCCAGCGAAGAAACCAGCCCTATCGCCGCGTCGCCGTATACCTGCGCCTTCTCGCTCAAGCTCAAGATAAACAGGGAAGCCATGGCCACCAGCGGGATCGAAACGACCATCGGCTGGGCATGCAGGAGAAGGGCTATCGCCACTGTGGCAAAACTGACATGCGCCAACCCGTCGCCAATCAAAGAGAACCTGCGTAAAACGAGAAAAACCCCCAGAAAGGAACATCCCAGGGCCATAAAACACCCGGCCAGGACCGCCCGCTGGACAAACGCGTAACCTAACGCTTCATGAATTTGAGAGAATATCTCCGTCATCTCAATGCCTATGGCAGATAATATGCTGACCCGAACCAAAATAATCCGTCATCTCCGGCGACTTGCAGAACTCTTCGAAGTTGCCGTAAAAAACTATCCTTCTATCCAGATAAAGCAGCTTCGAGGCGTACTTGCCTATCGAGCCTACGTCATGCGAAACAAGCAGGACACTCACCCCCTGCTCACGGTTAAGCCTCTGCACGATTGAATAAAAGTTTTCCCGCGATTGCGGGTCAAGGGCGACAGTAGGCTCATCCAGGATCAAGACCCCGGGACGATGCACCAGCGCCCGCGCAAGCAAAACGCGCTGCTGCTGTCCTCCCGAAAGCCTGCCGATGGCGCTGGCGGCAAGGCCGGAAATACCCAATACCCCCATCATCTCTTCGGCCTCGGCGTAATCTTCGCGGCTTAGCCGCTTGGGGAATTTCTTGCGGCAATACAACCCTGAAACGACAACCTCCCTGGCGGTAGCCGGAAAATGCTGGTCGAAAAATGACATTTTCTGCGGAAGATAACCTATATGCCCTGCGCCGCCGGAGGCATCCGCTCCGCGAAAGATTATTTCGCCGCTGTAAGGGACCAGGCCAAGGATGGCCTTGACCAGGGTCGTCTTGCCCGAACCGTTCGGCCCGACTATCCCGACATAATCCCCCGAGCCGACTTCAAAAGAGATATCCGAAAAAACATCCGCCCCTGAATAACGGACCCCCAGTTTCTTTATCTCAAGGATATTCACCGGCACTCCAAGCCTACTTTCAATTTTTCAAGGTCGTCTTCCATAATATCGATAAAAGTCACCCCCCGCTCCAGATCATCCCTGGAGACATTGTGCGCGCCATGGAGCAGCTCCATTTTCGCGCCGGTTTCCCGGGCAACCGTCCTGGCGATCTTGGGGTCAAGCAGTTCCTCGTAATATATGTATTTGATCCCGGATGCTTTGAGTTTGTCGATCAGCTGGGCGATCGCTTTCGGCCCGGGTTCGGCATTGGGGGAAAACCCTTCATAAGGAGAATCGTACTTCAGGCCGTAGCGCCTGGCAAAATAACCGAACGCGAAATGCCCGCCGTAGATTATCGTCTTATGTTTGGCGGTAGCGAACGCCTCCCTAAAACGGCGGTCGAGGCCATCGAGTTCAAGCTTGTATTCCCTGGCATTTGCCAGATAAAAATCTTTGTTGGCGGGGTCTTTTTCGGCAAACGCGGCGGCAATATTATCAACCATTATCCCGGCATTGCCTAAATCCAGCCAGATATGCGGGTCCTTTCCTCCGTGGTGATGGCCGCGCTCTTCATGTTCATGGCCGCCGTCTCCGCCATGCGCCTCTTCTCCGCCATGGCCCTCTTCTTCATCATGGTCATCTTCATCCACCAGATCGATCCCCGCGCTCGAATCAACCACAACCAGATTTTTATTGGAAACGCCCTTTAGCATATCCTCGGCCCAGGGTTCCATGTATTTACCGGTATAGATAAACACGCCGGCCTTATTGATCCTGGACATATCCTGGGGTTTAGGCTCAAAGGTATGCGCCTCCACACCCGGAGGCAGGAGGAGAAGGACATTCACCTTATCTTTGCCGATTTGCCTGGCAAAATCATACGTCGGAAATAACGTAGCGACTACGTCCAGCTTCCCCTTGCTATCCTGCGCAAAAACCAAAGAAACCCCTGTAAAGAAAACAAGCAGAGCGCAAATTAACCTGCTAAACATAGCGATCTCCCTATTCCGCCACATGGTCTTTGAAACGTATGACCTGGCCGGACATCTTTTTGGTAGCGATCTTGCCGACATCCACGCCATAGGTGCTGCCGACAATCACCCCGTCATCCTTGACCCTGTAAGTATCCACCTTCACCTTGAGGATGATCGCGTCCCCTCCCATTGCCGCCGCTTTCTCCTTCAGGCGCTCCTTCATATTCTCCTGCACCGCGAATGTCTGGCCCTCGGCGCTGACATCTCCGATCACCTCGTATGGCTCCGCAGGCGCTTCATCCAGTATCTTCACGTTTGCCGGGCTGGTGGGCGGATAAGACCTGCCGCCGACGGTTTTCCCCTCGAAACTGGCGCACCCGGATAATAATAAACATGCCAAGAAAATAAATACCTTTTTCATTCCCATAACCTCCGTTTTATTTACCGAAAATCTCTTTAAGGTCAATAGCGACCCACCCGGTCAGGGTCGGGATCCTCACCCACATCTTCATATCTGCCGGCCGCGTAATTACCTGCCAAACGGTAACCTCGTCATCATTGGGAAGCTTCTCCAGCACTGCCGCCCCCTTATTAAACGAGCCGTCTTTGTTAAAGAGCGGGATATCCAGGACCGACATCATATACTTCTCGTCCGCGCCTTTAGCCGGAGCGGACTTGGCAAAATTCAGCATCGTATTCTCCCTTAAGGAAGAATACCACACCGCCGGGCTGGGCAGGGATAAAATCCCCCAGGCCGGATCGTCAAACTGGTTTGCCGCGGCGATCGCCGTAGTATCCTTAGCCTCCCTGCGGCGCAGGTCCCAGTGCGCCACCTCGTAGTAACTGGCTGAAGAGGCGTCCGCCGCCATCATGATAAAAGAATAACTGAAACGCGTGCCGCTGGCCAGATTATACAATTCGGCCGTATCATCCGCGTCAAAAAGCATATTCATCAACTGCGACATAGCCTGCGTCCTGGAATTAAACAGCACAAAACCGGCCGAATCCACGGCATTATTCACCTCCACATAAATGCCTTTACCGGTAAAGGCATCGACAAAAGAAATACTCCCCGTCAGGCCAAGGCCCGCCATTGCGTTTGAGCCGTCGGTAGGCTTATAGACGACGATCAAAGCGTAATCCTTTGCCAGGATGCGGAATAAATCCGGGAAATCGTAATTCCTGGCCGTGAGCACTTTGCCGTCAACGGTATATTTGCCCCAGGCTGCCGCCGAAGAACAGGAAGTAACGTTCCCTCCGAACTTCTTGCGCGCCAAGATCTGCACCATCACCATATCCCCGGCCAAAATCACCTTCTGCCTGGAAAGCCCGCTTGTCTCGGCCATCCCGCGCACCAGCTCCTTCTGGCGCATCGGCATGGTCTTGAAAGTATTCTCCGCGAAAGCATCCAGCTCCTCCTGCGTAAACATCCCTTTTTTTACAAAAGCCTCCTTGACCGCGGTCTCATACAAACGCGAGATCTCCTCCCCTAACAAGGCCCCATACTGCCTGCCCATTTCCCGGAAAGTCCCGGAGAGAACAACCATCTTCACGCCATCGAGCTTATAAAGCTTTCCCGG
Organism: uncultured Planctomycetales bacterium; assembly: GCA_964572435.1. Taxonomy (GTDB): domain Bacteria; phylum Omnitrophota; class Gorgyraeia; order Gygaellales; family Profunditerraquicolaceae; genus UBA6249. The sequence goes on from CAZNGC010000009.1 coordinate 21,181, forward strand.
CCCGGATTCCTTGATTGGCTTAGGCAAAGCCTCCTGCGCGGCATAACAGCCGCTGGATAAAAATAAAAACACCCCCGCCACCACAAACAACCCCAGCCACTTTCTTTTCATCTTTCCCCCTTCCTATCCACTCCGGCAACAGCC
>CAZNGC010000010.1:0-21195 GCA_964572435.1 uncultured Planctomycetales bacterium
TCTCCCCGCTCGGGGAGACGCCCTTTTGCCTCGGTACATCCCTATTTTGCTCCCCTGCGGCTCCAGGCAAGCACAAGAGGCGAAGCGATGAAAACCGTGGAATAAGTCCCGGCGATAAAACCCACGAGCAAAGCAAAAGCGAAATTGCTCAACACCTCCCCGCCGTAGAAAAGGAATGCCAGGACAACCAGAAGAGTGACCCCGGAAGTAAGCAAGGTACGGCTAAGCGTCTGGTTGACGCTAAGATTAATCAATTCCCTCAAGGAAAGCTTGCGGTAAATCCGGCTGTTCTCGCGCACGCGGTCATAGATGACGATCGTATCGTTGATCGAATAACCCGCGATAGTCAAGAACGCCGTCACGCTCAAAAGGTCTATCTGGCGGTTAGTGATCACCATCAGCCCCATCGCCACCAAGACATCGTGCAAAAGGGCGATTACGCCGGCGGCGGCGAAGTTGAAATGTTTGAACCTGAAACTCACATATACCAGTATGCCGATCAGCGACCAGAACAAGGCGAGCGCAGCCTTGGTCTTGAGGTTCTTTCCGGCTACCGGTCCCACACGCTCGATCTTCAATATCTGGATATCATCCTCCGGGAAGGCCTCTTTCAGTTTATTCGTCAAAAGGGTATTTTTATCTTCGCTTGTCCTGATCAGCACAGCCTTCGGGTTATCCTTGAACTGCTGGATAGTGGCCTCTCCAAGGTCTATGCCTTTGAGTACCGTCCTTACTTTATCTATAGAGGGCGCGTTCTTGAAACTGTATTCCTGGAGCTGGCCTCCGGCGAAATCTATGCCATAGACAGCCGGCCCTTTCTTCACGAAAGAATAAACCCCGAAGAGGATCAGGGCAATGGACAAGGCGTAAAAAATCTTTCTTTTGCTGATAAAATCGAACTTTGTCTCGCCGATAAACCTAAGCATCGGCAGGCCCTTGACCCAGCCGAGATCAAGCAGCACCTCGAAAATCACCCGGGTAACCAGTATCGCCGTGAACAAACTTGCCAAAAGGCCGATAGTCAAGGTTACCGCGAAACCCCTGATCGGCCCTGTGCCGAACTGAAAAAGGAGAAAAGCCGCGATCAGAGTAGTTAGGTTGGAATCGAATATCGCGCTGAACGCCCGGGAATAGCCGTTGCTTATGGCTGTGCGCAAAGGCCTGCCGAGGCCCAATTCCTCCCTTATCCTTTCGTTGATCAAAACATTCGCGTCCACTGCCATGCCCAGGGACAAAGCAATACCGGCGATACCCGGCAGGGTCAGGGTAGCCGAGACTCCCGGGAAAAGCGACGGCAGCAGGCCTAAACCCCCGAGCACTATTACCAGGTTGAGCAAAAGGGCGATATCGCTGATCAGGCCGGCAAGAAGATAATAACCGAACATGAAAATAAAAACAAGGGAGCATCCGATAAGGCAGGCCTTCACCCCTTTATTGATCGAATCCTGCCCCAGCAAGGGCCCTACAGTCCTTTCTTCTTCTACATGCATGGGAGCCGGGAGCGCGCCTACCCTTAAGACCAATGCCAGGTCTTGAGCCGCATCCGCGTCAAACCTTCCGGTAATCACCGCTTCCCCTGAAGGGATTGCTTCTCTTATCCGAGGCGCGGATTGCACCTTGCCGTCCAGGACTATCGCCAGGCCCCTGCCTACATTGGCGGCGGTAATCTCGGCGAATTTCTTTGCTCCTTCGGCGTTGAATTTCAGGGAAACGATCGGTTCATTGAACTGGCTCTGGTCAAAACGCACCTGGGCATCTGTCAGGGTATCGCCGGTCATGGCGGCTTTCTTCTCCAGCAGAAGCGGCATATTCTCGTCCGGTGTATATTTCAATTCATACCCATCGGCGACAGTGCCCGCCAGGGCGTCCTTTAGTTTAACCGGGTCATCAGAGACGATCTTGAACTCCAGCATCGCGGTCTTACCGATGACATCGATAGCCCGGTCGCGGTCGGTAACCCCGGGCAGCTGGACCACAATCTCATCCTCGCCCTGTTTCTGTATGGAAGTCTCCCTGACCCCGAACTGATCTATCCTGTTACGGATAACCTCAACCGCCCTGTCGCAGGCATCAAGCTTCGCCGCGCCTTCAAGGTGAGCGGTATCTACCTTAAGCAACAGATGCATCCCGCCCTGCAGGTCAAGCCCCAGGTTGATGCGCTTATCCAAAGGAAAGGCGTAATAAGAGAATAAACCCACCACCCCCAGGATAAGCAATATCCTATAGACCAGTTTTCTTTCCATGACTTTAATGCTCCTGTGTTAAACGCTTTTCGGGTTTTTAATATAAGCGACGCTGCTTTTATCGATTTCCATCTTCACGTTTTCGTCGATACGCAAGATCAACGTCTTTTCCTTGACATTCACTACCGTACCGTGGATCCCGCCCATAGTGACTATCTCGTCGTTCTTGGCGACCGCCGAAAGCATCTTCTGGTGCTCCTTTTCCTTTTGCTTCTGCGGACGGATCAACAGGAAGTAAAAGATGATGAAAATCAGGGCCAGCGGAAAAAGCTGGACCAGAGGGTTAACTGCGCTCTGTTCTGGCATGTAAGGCTCCTTATTTGACCTTCTTCAATAAACTCTTTACCGTCGGCGACAACTGCGCGCCGTTCTTTACCCAGGCCTCAACGCGTTCCTTTTTGAACGAAGTTTCACCGGTCGCCGGCTTGTAATATCCCAATTCCTCGATTATCCGGCTATCCCGGCCCTTGGTCTCGTCAAAAACACTAAGACGAAAATGCGGCTTGCCCTTGGGGTTCTTACCGATCCTTCTTAAACGAATTTGTACTGCCATTACCTTACTCCTTTCTTAACGCCTGATTGCTTCCATCATAGCTTTGGCCTTGTTCACTGATTCCTGGTACTCTTTCTCCGGGACGGAATCGGCGACGATCCCCCCTCCCGGCTGGGGGTTACCGTAACCGGCTTTTAGCACTACCGGGCGTATCGGAATACCTGGATCCCGGGTTTGCGAAAAACAGTAATACCCGCCCGCCCCCGCATACAGGCAGCGTTTCAGGTTTTCCAGCTCGTCGATAATTTCCATCGCCCTGATCTTCGGGCTGCCGGATACCGTCCCCGCCGGAAACGCTGCTTTCAATACATCATAGATATCAAACCTTTTTTTGTCAAGTATCCCGCTGACAGAGCTGACCATATGCATAACATGAGAATACCTCTCCACGCGCATAAAGTCGTCAACCTTCACGGTGCCGGTCTTACTGACCCTGCCCAGGTCGTTCCTCCCCAGGTCCACAAGCATCAGATGTTCCGCTTTCTCTTTTTCGTCAGCCAAAAGCTCTTTCTCCAGCCGGATGTCCTCTTTGGCGTCCTTGCCGCGCCTGCGCGTGCCGGCGATCGGCCTGGTCTGTACCAGCCCGTTTTCACAGCGCACAAGTATCTCCGGGCTTGAGCCGACTATGAAGAAATCCTTTAATTTCAAATAATACATATAAGGAGAAGGGTTCAGGCTGCGCAGCGAACGGTACACTTCAAAAGGGTCTTTGGCTGTCTTAACCTTGAACCTCTGTGACAGGACTACCTGGATTATGTCCCCCTTTTTAATATATTCTTTGCCTTTCCTGACCATCGCCATAAACTGTTTCCGGCTGAAATTACTGCTTATGGCAAGCCTCGAGTTACGCCTGATGCTGTCCTGGTGGACCGCGAAACGGCTGAAATCGGCATAGATCGATTCGATCTTCTTGAGCGCCTTCTCGTATAATTCTTTTTTCCTGGAGATGCCCGCGCCCTTAGGCAGGACAACATTGCTGACGATCTTCAGGGTATGGTTAAGCCGGTCAAAAATCAGGATCGTATCCGTAAGCATCAGGACTATATCCGGGATATTCAGGGTATCCCTGTTCTTCTGCGGAAGGCGCTCGAAAAACCTCACTGTATCATAACCGATATACCCCACAAGCCCCCCGTAGAAAAGAGGCAGCCCGGGCATCGGCACACTGCGAAAATCCCGCATTATTTTCTTGATCTCGTCAAGCGGGGTACCGTCGGCAACAAAATCGCGGGCCGTCTTTGCCGGAACATCGACAATCTCTATTCGCCTACCCTTGCTTTTAAAGATCAAGCCGGGGTTGGTCCCCAGAAAAGAATAACGCGCTATCTTCTCCTGGCCTTCTACCGATTCCAGTAAAAAAGAATAATCCCCGTGTTTCATCTTCAGGAAGGCGGAGACCGGGGTATCCAGGTCCGCGTTTACCTCCATGTAAACGGGAATCAGGTTACCTTTCTTCGACAACTTCAGGAATTCCTTCAGGTCAAGATTATACATATCTTAGAATAAAGGCTTCAGGCATAAAAACCCGCCTGCTATATGATCCTTCGATAAAAACAACTCCTGTTGCCCGTATGGCAAGCCTTGCCCACCTGACGCACCTTGATCAAAAGCGCGTCCATATCGCAATCATACGAGATTGATTTAACAAACTGGAAGTGCCCGCTGGTCATCCCTTTTACCCAGTATTCCTTCCTCGAACGCGACCAGAAACACGTTTTCCCCAATTTTACGGTCCTGCGCAAAGATTCCTTGTTCATATAAGCGATCATCAAGACCTGGTTATTCTTGTAATCCTGGATTATCGCCGGAATCAATCCGTTACTGTCGTATTTCAATGTGCCTAACTTGAATTTCTTCTGTGCCACCCCTACCCCCCTTCCCCGATTTTACTTGTTCAACCTTACGGCTACGCCCCTTTTATCCAGGTACTCTTTTACCTGCCCGACCGAAAGCTTGCCGTAATGAAAAAGCGAAGCCGCCAGTGCCGCGTCAGCTCCCGCCTGCGTGAAAACTTTATAGAAATCCTCGAGTTTCCCTGCCCCGCCGGAAGCGATTACCGGGATATTCACCTTTGAAGTAATCTCCTTGGTTAGTTTAAGGTCGTATCCGTTCTTTGTGCCGTCGGCATCCATACTGGTCAGGAGTATTTCTCCAGCGCCCAGCCTGGCTGCCTTCTCCGCCCAAATCACCGCATCAATTCCGGTAGGGGTCCTGCCGCCGTTTATAAAAACCTCCCAGAAATCCCCGTTCCTCTTGGCGTCGATAGCCACCACTATACACTGGCTGCCGAAGCGCCTGGCGGAGCTACTAATCAACTCCGGGAACTTCACCGCCTGGGTATTCAGGGAAACTTTTTCCGCCCCGGCATTCAGTATGTTGCGGATGTCCCCGATCTCGCTAATGCCGCCGCCTACAGTAAACGGCATGAAGATGTTGCTGGCGATATTCTCCACCAGGGCCAGAAGGGTTTTTCTATTCTCGACGCTGGCGGTAATATCCAGGAAAACCAACTCGTCAGCCCCCTGGGCATCATATGCCTTAGCCACGCTTACAGGGTCGCCAGCGTCGCGCAGGCCAAGAAACTTCACCCCCTTGACCACCCGCCCATCCTTGATATCCAGGCATGGAATGATACGCTTGCTCAACATATAGCCGGCCAGGCCTCCATTAAAATACCGCTTCGTTTACTTGAGCTTCTTCTGCAAATACTCCTTCAGCGCCGCCCAGGTCTTTTTACCGACCTTGCCGTCCGCAGTCAAGTTATTCGCCTTCTGAAAATCCCTTATCGCCTGACGGCTTTGCTTTCCGATCTTGCCATCGATAACCCCGGAATAATAACCCGCGTTCTTCAAAGCTGCCTGTATCTGCCTGGGTGTAGGGGCCTCGCTTGCCTGTACGGCTTTGTCTTCGCTTACAACTTCCTCGGCTACCGGTTCTTCGGTTTTAGCCGGCGCCTGCGCCTCTAACGCGTTCACCTGGTTCCTCAAACCCTGTATCTCCAGATCCTTCTTGCTGCTGCTGGCGCAACCATTCAAAGAAAAAATGAAAACCGCTGTTGCCGCTAACCACAATGACTTTCTGAACATCTTCCTCCTCCTTTAACTTAATTTCAAGGCTTCGGCTAAAGTAAATTTACCTTCATACAAAGCCTTACCGACGATTACTCCGGTTACGCCGTCCTTACGCAATCCCTTAAGTTTCACCAAGTCCTTCAGGCCCGATACCCCTCCGGAAGCAATGATATCCAAGCCCGTCTTCCTGAACAGTTCTTTGATACCCGCGATGTTCGGGCCGGTCAAAGCGCCATCCCTGGAAATATCCGTATAGATTACCTGTTTAAACCCCACCTCCTTCAATTCTCCGGCGAAATCCAACGCTTTCTTGGAAGCCGTATTCTTCCATCCCTGCGTCAGGACCTTCCCGTCCCTGGCGTCGATACTGACGATAACCCTGTTGCCGAATCTTCTGAAAGCGCTTTTGAGGAACCGGGCGTCGAGCGCCGCGCGCGTGCCCAAAACCACCCTTTGCACTCCCGATTCAAGCAAGCCCGAGATTGTCTTCATGTCCCTGACCCCGCCGCCAAACTCAAGCGGCACCCCGACCTGTTCGATGATCATCTTCAGCGCTTTAAGGTTCTTCGGGGACCCGCTTGATGCCCCATCCAGATCCACGATATGCAGGAATTTAGCCCCCTGTTTAACCCAATGTTTGGCTGTCTTGACCGGATCAGCCGAATAAACCTTCTGTCGGTCAAATCTGCCCTGAAAAAGCCTGACTACCTTGCCGCCTTTTAAATCAACCGCAGGGATGACTAACATTTCTCGACAAAATTCCTGATAATCTTCAAACCGGCCGCCTGGCTCTTCTCCGGGTGGAACTGCGCCCCGTAAACATTCCCGCAAGATACCACGGCGGCAAATTTCACTCCGTAATTGCAGCTGGCAGCTACCACATTGCCATCTGCGGGCTCGGGATAATAGGAATGGCAAAAATAAACCTGTTGGTTTTCCTTGATCCCATCCAGCAAAGGGCAAGAAGAAACCCCCTCCAGCCCATTCCAGCCCATATGCGGGATCTTCCTGTTGTCTTTGGCGCTGAATTTAACCACCTGGCCCTTTAAAATACCCAGCCCCTTCCTGTCTTTGGCCTCCTGGCTGCCTTCAAACAAAAGCTGCATACCCAGGCAAATTCCCAAAAGAGGTTTCTTACCGGACGCCTGTTCGCGGATAACCGCGTCCAACCCCATCCTTTCGAGTTCGGCGATCGCATCGTCAAAAGCGCCGACTCCCGGAAGCACTATCTTCGCGCAAGAAACCAGCCGGTCTTTTTTGTCGGTTATCACCGGCCTGGCCCCGCAAAGCTCGATCGCTTTGGACACGCTGTGTATATTGCCCATGCCGTAATCGATAATCGCTATCTTCATCAGTCTATGACGCCCTTGGTCGAAGGGATTCCTTTTCTGCGCGGGTCGATCTGGGTGGCTTGATCCAAAGCGATACCCAAAGCTTTAAAGGCAGGCTCCAATGTCGCATGTAAATCCTGACTTGGGTTGTATATCTTTATTTTTATATTCGCGCCAAGCTGCTGGTAGAATGATTCGAAATAATGCTCGGCGTATTCCATCTTATAGTTTTCCCCGGGCTGTGCAAGAGACACAGCCTCCTTACCCAATAAATCCAGCTTAAAGGAAGCCCTGCCGCAAATATCCACCGCCACGCTGGCTGTTACTTCTTCCATGGGCGCGGAAGCAAAACCTATCCTTCTAATCCCCCTCTTATCTGCCAGGGCTTTCTTGAATACCTGCCCCAAAACAATCCCGACATCTTCGTTTGTATGATGTATATCCACTTTCAAATCCCCGGAAGCCTGGACATTCAAGTCAAAATGGCCCCAAAAAGAAAATAACTCCAGCATGTGATCGAGAAAACCTATCCCTGAATTTATATTCGATTTCCCGCCGCCGCCTATAACCAGGTCCACGGCAATCCTGGTTTCCTTCGTATTCCTGTTTATAGAAGCCTTTCTCCTGGGTTCCGCGCTTATCCCGAAAATCTTAGCCAATAACCCCATTATCCCCCCTAACCTATACCTTCCCCGTTTAAACCAGGTTTTTTAAAACCGCGCCCTTACAGAATCGACATGCCTTTGCAAACCTTCAATGCCGGCGATCTTCTCCAGCGGTTCACGCATCTTCTCCAGAGATTTCTTGGTATAACTGATAATATGAGAGCTCTTCATGAAATCGAACGCGCTTAAACCGGAGAAAAACCTTGCGGTGCCGTTGGTCGGCAAGACATGGCTTGGCCCGGCAACATAATCCCCCACCGCCGCAGGGCTGTAAGGCCCGAGGAATACCGCTCCCGCGTTCCTTATACTCTTGACCAGAGCCTGAGGATTCTTCACCATGATCTCCAGGTGCTCCGGGGCTATCTTGTTGGCGATGTCGCAGGCCTGTTTCAGATTCTTTGTCAGGATGATATACCCTTCGCTGCCGTCCATCTGCGAACTTACCTCCTTGGCCAGGGCCCTGGAATTGGTAATCAGGATCGCCAGCCCCCTGGCATGTTCTGCCTGCGCACGCAAATCGGCAATTATATATTTCGGATCGCTAAAACGGTTGGCAATAACCACCAGTTCGGTAGGGCCGGCAATCATATCGATATCCACCAAGCCGAAGACCTGGCGTTTTGCCTCGCTCACGTACATATTGCCGGGTCCGACAATCTTATCTACTTTGGGGATACTCCTCGTACCGTATGCCAGCGCGGCTATCCCCTGGGCCCCGCCCACGCGGTAGATCTCATCAACCTTTAAAAGATCGCACATAACCAGTATATGCGGATTAATATAGCCGTTTTTATCCGGAGGAGAAACCAGGACAATCTTTTTCACACCGGCCAGCTTAGCCGGCAAGACAGTCATATACACGGTGGAAACCAGCGGGGCAGTGCCCGCCGGGATATAGATACCCACTTTTTCCAAAGGAGTATAATTCTCGCCTATAAAAGAACCTTCGCCGCCTTTCATCCTCCAGGATTTGCGCAGCTGTTTGCGGTAAAAACGGTTTACATTGTCTATGACCACTCTCAAAGAACTGACAAAATTCGGGCTGATATTAGCGTAGGCCCCGCTGATCTCTATCTGCGAAACCTTCAACTGCTTAGGCGCCAGCTTTACTCCATCAAACTTCCTGGTATATTTAAGCAGGGCGTCGTCACCAAGAATGCGCACATCGTCAAGAATCTTCCTGACCTTATCCTCAACCCGCCTTTGGGGATTCATCCCCCGGGCATAAATCTTTTCAATCTTTTTGCTTGCCGCTTTAATTATCTTCATCTGTGATAATATGGACAGCAGACGTTAAGCCGGGCACTTAGCAGCGGCCGCTGTCTCCATTGCTATCTTCCTTCCATTGGAAGATCTTTAATTATAGCTCTTAATTCCTCAAATGCCAACTTAAAGTTTTCCGGTTTGGTTCCTCCGGCCTGGGCAAAATCTTTCCTCCCGCCCCCCGAACCGCCGATAAGCGGGGCGATCTGGCGTATCAGGGCCGCGGCATCCATTCCCCGCTCCAATAAATCACCGGTAACCGCAACAACCAGGCAAGCCTTCTGGCCGGCCTCATCACGGGAACCCAAGACAACCAAACACTTATCCAGTTTCTCCCTGACCTTATCCGCCAAAGAACGCAACGCGTTTATATCCAGACCATCCTCAAGCGAAGCAACCAAATTTACCCCGTTTATCTCTTCGGCCTTGCCGGCCAATAGCGGCGCTTCCTGCTGTACGCGCGTGCCCGCTTCCAAGCTGCGTTTCTTTTCCATCTCTTTCATTTCCTTCAGCTTATTCTTCTTGTCAAGCTCGCGCTCTTTCTTCAAACTCTCCTCTTTGATAAAATCTTCGGCAAAACCTGCGGTAACCGCCTCGATCCTCCTGATACCGCTAGCCACCGAGCTTTCGCTGGTTATCTTTATCCGGCCGATCTTGCCCGCGTTATCCAAGTGCGTGCCTCCGCACAACTCCATCGAAATACCGCCGATACCGATCACGCGGACATTCTCCCCGTATTTCTCCTCGAAGAAAGCCAGCGCCCCGGTTTTCCTGGCCTCTTTAAGAGTCATCTCCTTGCATTCAACCGCCTGGGCCGCCGAGACATAATCGTTCGCCACTTCCTCCACACGGGAAATTTCTTCCCTGGATAAACCTTTGAAATGCGTGAAATCAAATCTCAACTTATCTTCGGCAACCAGCGAACCCTGTTGCTGCACATGGCTACCCAGCACCTGGCGAAGCGCCGCCTGTAATATATGCGTAGCAGTATGATTCCTGGCGATATTCAACCTGCGCTGGGCATCTATTTCCGCGCTTACCGCCCCGCCCTTCTTAAAACTTCCGGACAAAACCCTGCCTTTGTGCAGAAAAACATTGTCAATCTTGCGTGTATTCACCACTTCGAAAACACTCTCTCCGCTCTTGAGCCTGCCGGTATCCCCGACCTGCCCGCCTGACTCGGCGTAAAACGGGGTCTGGTCCAGGACTATCTCGAAGTCGCCTCCGGCGATTGCCGCGCCCGCTTCTTTCCCGTCTTTTAAGACAGCTGTTATCAACGCCCGGCAGGAACCATCGCGGTAACCAAGGAACCTAGTCGCCTCAAGTTTCAAACCTAACCCCTTGGCGTCGAAGACATCGCCCTTCATTTTACTGGATGTCTTGGAAAGATTCTTCTGTTTATCGAGTTCTTTCTGAAATGCCGATTCGAAATCTTCTCCTACTTTAATCCGCCTTTCAACCAGTTCATTCTTGGTAACCTCCAGCGGGATACCGTTGGTGTCATATAATTTAAAAGCCGAGGCTCCCAGGGCCTTTGAAATAATGGCGGTAGCGGTAACAGAACCGTCAATTATCGGCAAACTGTCCAGTTCTTTTCTTACCTTCTCAATTTCGGCATCAAGCAATACGCCGCTTAGTTTAAGAGTATTGATGAAATTCACTTCCTCATTCAGGATCACCTGAGAGATATCCTCCTGCCTAAGCGCCAAATCCGGGTAGGGCTTGCGCATAATCGACGCCAACTCCGCCACCAGCCCGTTCAGGAAAGGCCTCTCTATCCCCAGGCTTCTTAAATGCATAACGCTTTTACGGATTATCTTCCTTACGATATAGCCGCGGCCTTCATTAGAAGGAGCGATCCCGTCGTATATCGAGAAAACCACCGCCCGCAGATGGTCGGCAATCGCATAGGCAATCCTTCTGGCAGATTCTTCTGCGCCGTTTTCCATTTTTGCCTGGCGGATTATCTGAATGATTAGCGGCTGGAATAACTCCGTTTCAAAATTATTTTGCTTTCCCTGCATAACCGCGGCCAGCCTCTCCAGCCCCATGCCGGTATCGATATTCTTATTCGGCAATGGTTCCAGGACCCCGGCGTCCTTGCGGTTAAACTGGGTAAACACCAGGTTCCAGATCTCCACAAACCTCCCGCAGCTGCAGGAGGGATCGCAAGACTTTTCCCCGCATCCTGTCTGCGGCCCAAAATCATAGAATATCTCGGAGCACGGTCCGCACGGGCCGTTCGGCCCTTTTTCTTTTGCCTCGGCAGGCCAGAAATTATCTTTATCTCCGAGCCTGACAATCCTGTCCTCCGGAATGCCTATATTATCCTTCCAGATATTGTAGGTTTCATCGTCCTCGTAATAAACCGAAACCCTCAATTTCTCCGGGTTTATCTTCAGCTCCTTAGTCAAAAACTCCCAGGCCCAGGCAATCGCCTCCAGTTTAAAATAATCCCCGAAGGAAAAATTGCCCAGCATCTCAAAGAAGGTGTGATGAGCGCTGGTCTTGCCCACCTTATCCAGGTCATCGGTGCGCAAGCAGCGCTGAGAAGTCGCCGCCCGTTTGAATCCGGAATCAAACCCCATAAATTCCTTCTTAAACTGATTCATCCCCGCGGGAGTAAACAAAACAGTCGGATCGTCCTTGGGCACAAGAGAATCGCTCTCCACCACCTTATGGCCCTTTTCTTCAAAAAACTTCAAGAAATTTTCCCTTAATTCATCAGCTCTCATCTGCGATCAATCCTCTAGCTTCAATCCCCGCCTACCGCCTCCAGTATCAGGTCCGGAGAAAAACCCCTGCGCGTTAAATACGCGTAAACCCTTTGCCTGGCCTTATGCCTTTGAACACCTTTAAGCCTTGAAAATCTCTGCCGGGCGAGTTCTCTGACTATCCCGGATTCGTCATAATTCTCTTTTGCCGAATTGAGCGCTTCCTCGATAACCTGCTTATCCACGCCGCGGAGCGAAAGTTCCTGCCTTATCCTTTTGAACCCGAACGGACGTTTAATCCTTCCGGAAACCCAGTTCCGGGCAAAAATACGGTCATCTATAAATTCCCTATCCTTAAGGAAATTTATAGTATCCCGGCACAGTTCCTCTGGAAACCCTTTTTGCCTTAACCTGTTGAATAGCTCCTTTTCGCTGCGCAACCGGAACTTAAGCAGAAAAAAAGCGTACTCCCTGGCTTTTTCCGGCTTGCGGCTTTGGCAATCGGAAGCCAAACCACAGCCTTGCGGCTTGCGGCTTTGGCTATTACCTGGAGAGGTCGAGTTTCTTACGAGCTTCTTTCTCAATATCATCCTGCAGCTTCGGGTTTTCTTTCAGGAATTTTATCGCCGCTTCCCTACCCTGGCCCAATTTCTTGTCCTCAAAAGAGAGCCAAGTCCCGGATTTGACAATCACCCCGGAATTAAGCGAAGCGTCTATGACAGAGGCCGTCTTGGCGATACCTTCGTTATGCATGATATCGAATTCCGCCTCACGAAAAGGAGGGGCGACTTTATTCTTCACCACCTTTACCCTCACATGGTTGCCTATGACCTTATCCGCCTCTTTCAGGTAAGCGATCCTGCGCACATCCAGCCTTACCGAGGCGTAAAACTTAAGCGCCCTTCCTCCGGGAGTTGTCTCCGGAGAACCGAACATAACTCCGATCTTTTCTCTTAGCTGATTGATAAAAATCACCGTGGTGCGAGATTTGCTGATTGAACCGGTCAATTTACGCAAGGCCTGGGACATCAGGCGCGCCTGCAATCCCATATGCGAATCTCCCATATCCCCCTCGATCTCCGCCCGAGGGGTCAGAGCCGCGACCGAATCCACCACTACCAGGTCCACGGCGTTGGAGCGCACAAGGGTCTCGGCAATCTCCAATGCCTGCTCCCCGGTATCCGGCTGGGAGATCAGCAAATCATCCAGGTTAACACCGATAATCTTGGCATAAGTAGGATCGAAGGCGTGCTCTGCGTCGATGAAAGCCGCCACTCCGCCTTTTTTCTGGATCTCTCTGATCGCAGTCAGGGTCAAGGTAGTCTTGCCGGAAGCCTCCGGCCCGAATATCTCGACCACCCTGCCGCGAGGAAGGCCGCCTACGCCCAAAGCAAGATCAAGGGTGAGCGCACCGGTAGAAATAATCTCCACGTTGGCCTTGGTATGCGCGCCAAGTTTCATGATCGAGCCTTTGCCGAACTGCTTCTCTATCTGCGCCAGCGCCAGCTCAAGCGCCTTATTCCTATCTGAAACTTCCCTTATCTCTTCTTTTTTCTTTTCAACCGTCATTTTAACCCTCCACTATATAAAATTGAGTAATTATTATATCCCCCGCCCACCCCAGTGTCAACCATATTCCTGCAATAAAAAACCCTCCTTTCCGCATCAATAGACGCGTAAGAAGGGAAATTCTAACAAAACAGCGGAATTACTTACTGCGAACAAACATAAGCATTCCCTACCGTTAAAGCTACATAGCCGCTTCCACATGAAGATCCGGGAGGGAGCACAAAAGGTAACCCTAAAACAGTAAGACAATAACCCCAGGAACCAAGGCTGGCTTTCTGAGTATACCCTGAAGGACAATATCCTTGTGCACCGCCTGCGTTTACACAGGAGGGAGATCCATACGCAGAATTTGTATAACAATAGTGAGTATAAACTATATTAAAATTTGTCGTGGTCCAAGAAGAACCATTACAAACATAAACATGGTCATCATCCGAATCATAATACATAGTACCCCTGTTGGAAGAATTACATGTAGCAACCGGGGTAGAATGTGGATATAGCTGTAACTCATTATACGACCCGTAAGGCGAAGGATAATATGTAGTGATAGTAATATCTTCGGCAAAAACATTGGTGGCGAAAACCGCTAAAAAAGAAAAGACCACTAAGATATATTTGGCCGGCTTACTCATTCTTCCCTCCTATTATAATGGATAATTATACAGCTTTGCTAATTAAAAGTCAACCACTCAATGGTCGCTGTCCCATTACCTTGACTTTAGCGGCAGATATGCTAAACTTAACCATTATGGACGAACTAACCAGGCTAAAAACCGAACTTGAACGCGCCAAGAACGAGTTGGGGATACTCTATGAGATCTCCAACGCCATGCGCACAACCCTCAAGCTGGACGAAATCCTCTACATCATCCTCACCGGAGTAACCGCGCATACCGGGCTGGGCTTTAACCGCGCGATGCTCTTTCTGGTCAACGAAAAAGACAAGATCATCGAAGGCAAGATGGGCATCGGCCCGGAGAACGGCGAAGAAGCCAACATCGCCTGGACCAAAATCGAAGAGGAAAAAATGGACCTCGACGACTTGATCAGCGCCTTCAAGAACTCCGCTTCAGTGCTGGAATCCGGGTTCAACCGCCAGGTCAGGAATCTCAAGGTATCAATGTACGACAAAGAGGAAAACCCTCTTTCGCTGGCTGTGCTGGAAGGAATGCACCTGCACCTCACGGATCAGGCGATCAAAAAATACCAAAATTCCCCGGTAATCAGGATGCTGGATAGCAAAGAAATCCTGCTTATACCGCTTAAGGCAAAAGACCGGGTAAACGGAATCATCGTTGCCGATAATTTTATTACAAAGGAACCGATCACCAAAGACGATATCCGTATGCTTACCATGCTGGCCAACCAGGCAGGCCTGGCAATCGAGAATTCCCAACTCTTTGAATTAACCGCCGAACGCGCACATACGGATTACCTGACCAGCCTCTGGAACCACGGGTATTTCCAGTTCCTCCTGCAGGCAGGAATAGAAAGAGCAAGGGCCACCAAGAGTAAATTGAGCCTGATCACGGTAGACATAGATAACTTCAAAGTTTACAACGACACGCTGGGGCATCAGGCGGGAGACAAAATTCTAAAAGACCTCGCGCGCATGCTAAGAAACCAATCGCGCAAGATGGACCACGTATGCCGGTATGGAGGCGAAGAATTTACGATTATCCTGCCGCAAACCGACCAGAAAGAGGCTTATCTGATCGCCGAACGGCTGCGAGTGGATATCCAGAAATACCCATTCTTAAATGAAGAAATCTTTCCTAATAAAACATTGACTGTCAGCCTGGGGATCGCCACATTCCCGGAAAACGGCCAGCTACCCGCCGAACTGATCACCGCCTCGGACAAATCCCTTTACCAGGCTAAAAACCAGGGTAAAAATATCACCTGCTGCGCGCCGCTGGTTTAAACCGCTACCGGCTCCTCTTCCTGCTGCTTCTCCTTATTCTGCGATAACTTTACCGAAACAATCTTCGAGACGCCTGATTGCTGCATAGTGATCCCGTACATCACGCTGGCATTGACAATCGTCTTCTTATTGTGGGTGATCACGATGAACTGCGACATTTTAGAGAACTCCTGCAAAGCGCGGGAAAACCTGTCTACGTTTGCTTCATCTAAAGCCGCATCGATCTCATCCAAAATACAGAAAGGTGAAGGCTTAACCTTGAAAATTGCAAATATCAGGGCGATCGCCGACATGCTCTTTTCCCCTCCGGAAAGCAAAAGCACATTCTGAAGCTTCTTTCCCGGAGGCCGGCAGATGATCTCGATACCGGATTCAAGCGGGTCGTTCTCGTCAACCAGGAACAACTGTGCGTCGCCGCCGTTAAAAAGCAGGCGGAAATAGTTCCTGAATTCCACTTTCACCTTTTCGAATGTCTCCATAAACATCTGCTTTGTGGTACGGTTGATCTTCAGGATAGCCTGATGCAGAGATTCCTTGGCACTTGTAAGATCGGTTTGTTGCTGCACGAGAAAATCATACCGCTGCTTCAACTCGTCATACTCTTCGATCGCCACCAGGTTGACCGTGCCGTAGGAATCAAGTTTTCTCTTCAACTCCCCTATTTCGCCGGACAGCGCCTGCCGGTCTATTTCTTTGTCCTGCTCCTCCAGGCTTTCCAGGTCAATCTTGTAGGCAGAGAGCATCCTTTCTTTTACCGCCGAATACTGATAATCCAGGTCCTTGCCTTTCATCTCCAGCTCGTGCAAACCGTTCTTCGCCTGCTCCAGTTGCTTACGGCTTACTTCGATCTGCTTGACTATCCCCACCGTTCCGCTGGAAACCTCGTTGTATTCGGCTTCCACGCCAGCCAGGGATTCTTTTTTCTCATTGATCTGCGCCTGGGCCTCGGTGATCTTATTCTGGCAATCCGCGATCTCCAGACTCAAAACCTGGCCCCGCTCTTTAGAATCGGAAATCTGCTTTTCGATATTCTCCAGGCTCGCCTTATCCTGGCAGTAAGTCTCATCGATAATCTTCAAAGTTGCCGCGTCCGAGCTAAAACGCTTATTCAACGCCTCGATCTCGGTCTTGGTCTGGGTGATCAACACGAGGAGGTCCTCCCTTGACTTGCTATTCAGGGATATCCTCTCCTCCTCCTGAACGATCAGGTCCTGCCTTAAACGCTCTTCATTGTTCAACCCGGCCAGCCTTGCCTGGGCGTCCGCCAGGTTTTGCTCGATCGCGGATATCTCGCGCCCTACATCGTTTAACTCCATGACAATTATATCTTCTTCCTCTTTTATCTTGTTAAACTGCTCAAGTATGGTAGCATGGCTGGATTCCTTGTTCGCCAGTGTAATTTCATGGTTACGCAACTCCAGCTCCAGGCTGGCGGACATCCTGGTCAACTCCGAGATGCAGCTCTGGCGCAAGACCTTCCTGCTTCGAAACTCCCCGAGGCTTTCTTCGATACCGGCGATCTTCTCGGTGATATTGCGGGTGTCCAGCTCGATAGGCTTCGCCTCTCCGGTTACCTTGAATCCCTCCTGCGACTCCTGCGCGGCATTTTGCACCTTCACCACCAAACCGGTAATGTTTTCTCCGGGAAGCTTATCAAGGTAAATTACAGCGTTCGACGACTCCCCTATGTCGTCGTATTTGCTCTTCAGCTTCTCCAGGAACTCCTTATGCGAAACCAGGGTCAGTTTTTCATTCTCCAGGCTTATAATTTCGTCATTAATCTGGTTAAGTGTCATGCCCTCCTGCTCAAGATTCGTCTTTACCGCGGATATCTTGCCGCGAAAACCATCCACCAGTTCCCGGGTACTCGCCAACTCCTGGCTGACCTTATTCAAAGCCTCCTCGGCAATAGCTTTCTCTTCATAAACCTTGGCCTTCTCGATCTCCAGCCTCTTTTTACGCGCCAGAAAAACCTGATGCCTGGAATTAAACTCTCCCACTTCATTATGGGTATTGGATATCCTGGCCTCCAGCTCGATAATAGCCTTCTTGCTCTCTGAAATAGACTCCAGCGAACCCTTGATCAAAGAACTAAGCTTATCGATCTCCTGCTCTTTCTGCGAAAGAACAAGCTGCTTTTCTTCTATATTCTGTTTGAGGTTATCGTACTCCAGGCGGACCTTCTGCAGTTTTTCCTCATCCTGCGCAAGCTTAACCCTTGCCTGTTCAATCTGCGATTCCAGCACCCGGCTGTTTTCTTCCAGCTCCAGGATCCTCTGCTGGTTAAATGCGATGTGCTCATTATTACGCACAAGGCTGTTTTCCAGGTTGAGAATCTGGCCGCGGCCGGACATCAATGTTTCTTCCAGGGCCTTCAATTCAGATTGGCGATTGGCAATCCTCGCCTCCAATTCGGTTACCGCCTCTGCCAGCGCCGCCTCTTCCCGTTTAAGGCCGTCAAGCTGGCCGGCAATCTCATCTTTCCTGGCCAAAAAATTCTTTTTCTCGATAACCGCCAGGTCCTTCTCTTTAAGCTTCAATTCCTCGAAAACCTCTTTATACCTGCGCGCCTTATTCGCCTGGCGTTCAAGAGAACCGATTTGACGTTTGACCTCCGTGACTATATCGTTTACCCTCAATAAATTCTGTTCGGTATCTTCCAGCTTGCGTGTAGTCTCCCTCTTCTGGGCCTTGTATTTACTGATACCGCTTGCTTCGTCAAAAACCATACGCCGGTCTTCTGGCCGCGAACTCAATACCAGGTCGATCTTGCCTTGGGCGATAATGGAATAGCTCTCCGCGCCGATACCCGTACCGAGGAGCAAATCAAGAATATCCTTCAGCCTCACCGTAGCCTTATTCAGGAGGTACTCGCTCTCCCCGCTCCTGAAAAGGCGGCGAGTAATCATTACCTCTGGGCTGTCCATATTGAAGAAACGCGTGGAATTATCGAACGTAAGGCTTACCTCGGCCATGCTCAACGGCTCTTTATTATCCGCGCCGTTAAAGATTATATCGAGCATCTCCGAGCCGCGCAGGGACTTGGCCGACTGCTCACCCAGTACCCAGCGTATCGAATCGAAAATATTGGATTTACCGCATCCGTTCGGACCGACTACGGCGGTAATCCCCGGCTCGAAATTGAGCACGGTCTTGTCGCAAAACGATTTGAAACCTAAAAGCTCAAGTCTTTTAAAATACATATTTTCTCCTTATTAGGGACGGTTCTCAAAACAAAGGAAAACTGTCCCCTGGTTAGGGGACACTTTAGCTTTGAGTTGAGAACCGTCCCTGGTTTAATGCGACTGTTGGGCCTCAAGCCAATCATCAATCTTATCCTTTTTAAAACGCCATTGGCCGACGAGTTTCAACGCCGGTATTTTATTATGTTTAAGCCAATCGTAAATAGTCCTGCGGGTCACTTTCAAGTAAACCGCCAGGTCATCGATTGTCATTAGATTGCTGGTTACCATACTATCCTTCTTTCTCCTTGATTGAAGATTATAAACAATTCTTTCAATTTTGTCAAGGAGAATCTTTACATTCTTTAACATATAAATGAGATGGATGTTAATATAATGAATGTAGATGCAAAATGATGCAAAGAATAATACGGCATAACCTATTATCTATCAGTCAGTTACATAATCATCCTTAATAAAGAGCAAAAAAAAAGGGTCAGAATTATTCTCGATATTCAGAGAAATAATAATTCTGCCCCTTTTATTCCCTCAAGGTATCTATTTGCGTAAAGCTGTCTTGAACGCCTGGGTCAAAGCAGGAACTACCTGGAACAGGTCGCCAACAATCCCGTACGTAGCCACCTTGAAAATCGGCGCCTCAGGGTCCTTGTTAATAGCAATGATGATTTTCGAAGACTGCATGCCTACAAGGTGCTGTATCTGGCCGCTTATCCCGCAGGCGATATAAATCTTCGGCGCCACGGTCCTGCCGGTCTGCCCCACCTGATGCGAATAAGGCATCCATCCGCTGTCCACCGCCGCGCGGCTCGAACCGACTGCCGCGCCCAATACGTGCGCCAACTCTTCCAATATCTTGAAATTTTCCGTCCCGCCTATCCCGCGTCCTCCGGAAACAATAATATCCGCCTCTGACAGGTTCACGGTAGTCTCGATTTCCTCGATGATATCGAGAAGCTTCGTGCGCGAAACATAAAGCGAAGCGTCAAAGTTTTCCCTGATAATCTTGCCTTTACGTTTCCTGTCTGCCGGCATCGGAACGAATACCTTGTGCCTGACAGTAGCCATCTGCGGACGGTAATTAGGAGAAATTATCGTCGCCATAATATTGCCGCCGAAAGCCGGGCGCGTCTGCAGCAATATCTTTTTATCCGGGTCGATATCCAGCCCGGTGCAGTCAGCGGTCAGACCGGCCTTAATGTTTATAGCCACTCTCGAAATCAGGGACCTGCCGATATTCGTCGCCCCGCACAAGAATATCTCCGGCTTGTGTTTCTTGATCAGCTCAACGATAATATTCGTGTAAGGCTCATCCTGAAAATTCGCCAGCTCCGGAGACTCGACCAGATATATATTGTCGGCCCCGCAGAAAACCAATTCATCAAGCTGGTCTTCCAATTTGTTGCCGATCAAAACCCCGCTTACCTGGCAATTCAATTTCTTGGCCAGCTCCTGGGCCTTACCTAACAACTCATAAGAAACAGACTGCACCCTACCGTTCTTCTGTTCGATGAATACCCAGATACCCTTATAATCCTTTATATCGGGGAGATCACATTTAGCCGGAGTCTTCTCCAGGATAATCGCTTTGAACTTGCAGGCATCTTTGCAGGCGCCGCAAAGCGTACATTTATTCAAATCAATCTGCGCCTTCTTATCCATTACGCGTATGGCATCGAAAGGGCACGCCTTTACGCAAAGAGTACAACCGGTACATTTCTCAATGATGATCGAAATCGCCATATTAGTTTACCTCATCTTTCACTAAATCCACCAGCTGTTTGGCTATATCCGGGATCTCGCCGGTAAGTATCTGGCCTCCGACTCTGGGAGCGGGCGTGAATATCTTCACTACCTGGGTAGGGGAACCACACAACCCGATCTGCTGCGGGTCAAGCTGTAACTCCTTCTGGGTAAGTGTGGTAATCTTGGCTGACTTGGCTTTCATCAAACCTCTTAAAGAAGGAATCCTGGGCTCATTTATCTCTTTAACCACGGTTAAGAGCGCAGGAAGCGGAGTCTCGATTATCTCATAACCCTCCTCAAGCATCCTCTCCACCTTCATCACCTTCTCGGTCACCTCTTCTACTTTCTTCACATAAGTTACTTGCGGGATATTCAAATGGGTAGAAATCCCCGGCCCGACTTGCGCGGTATCCCCGTCAGATGCCTGCTTACCGCAGATAATCAAATCAAACCCGCCTATCTTCCTGATCGCTCCCGCCAGAGTATAGCTGGTCGCCCAGGTATCGCTTCCGGCAAACTCCCTGCCGCAAACCAGATATCCTTCGTCAGCTCCCATAGATATCGCCTCGCGTAAAGCAGAATCCGCCTGCGGAGGGCCCATAGTCACCACAGAAACCTTGCCTCCGAACTTTTCCTTAAGGCGGATCGCCTCCTCGATCGCATACATATCAAAAGGGTTGATTATAGACTTAACCCCTTCACGCATCAAGGTATTTGTTTCCGGGTTAATCCTCACCTCGGTTGTTTCAGGAACCTGCTTTATACAGACGAAGATATTCATTTACCACCCCTCCTAATGGGGACAGCGACCATTGACTTACTCAAACTTACTTAATATTACCTATACTTAACTGTTATTACTCTGATCTTATCTTTTTTTGGCCCTGCCTTGCATACATACTAAATACTATCT
>CAZNGC010000011.1:0-19277 GCA_964572435.1 uncultured Planctomycetales bacterium
GGACTGCGCGCAGGTCCCCGATAAATACTGCCGTGAACAGCGGGCCGGGCTTCCGGAGGTTTCGGAGCTGGATGTGGTGCGCCATTTTTCAAATCTTAGCCGGCTGAATTTCTCCGTGGACACGAATTTCTATCCGCTTGGCTCCTGCACCATGAAATATAACCCGAAATTTACCGAGGATATCAGCGCCATGGAGGGTTTCAGCAGCCTGCACCCTTTATTGCCCCAGCTTTTAGGGGGAGGAATGCTTGCCCAGGGTTCGCTGGAAGTCCTTTACAATATGGAAAAGCTGCTTTGCGAGATTACCGGCATGTCCGCCTTTACTACCCAGCCGCTTGCCGGCGCCCACGGTGAATTAACCGGGGTAATGCTGATCGCCGCATATCACAAGCATAACGGCCAGCGCAGGAAATACGTGATTGTCCCTGATTCTTCCCACGGCACCAATCCGGCATCCGCGGCGATCGCCGGTTATAACGTCGTGGTCATTCCGACGGACAAAGACGGTTATCTCGATATGCGGGCGTATAAACAGGCCTTGGGCCAGGAGACTGCCGCGGTAATGCTCACTTGCCCGGACACGCTCGGTTTCTTTAATCCGAAGATAAAAGAGATCGCCGACCTTGCCCATGAGGCCGGGGCCCTGATGTATTATGACGGGGCTAACCTGAACGCTATACTGGGAAAATGCCGCCCGGGGGATATCGGTTTTGACGTGGTGCACATCAACCTGCATAAAACTTTTGCCACTCCGCACGGAGGCGGCGGCCCGGGGGCCGGGCCTGTGGGCGTATGCGAGAAATTAGCGGATTTTCTTCCCATATCCAGGGTAGTGCGCAGGGAAGACGGGACATTCGCCCTGGATTACCGCAAGCGCCAGTCCATTGGTTATATAGCTCCTTTTTATGGAAATTTTGGGGTGATCCTGAAGGCTTACGCCTATATCCTTTTTCTCGGAAAGAGCGGCCTGGTCCAGGCCGGGGAGAACGCTGTGTTAAGCGCCAATTACTGCCTGGCGCGCCTGAAGGATTATTACCAGCCGGCTTACGGGAAAAGGTGTATGCATGAATGCGTTTTATCCGCCGCCAAGCTTCTTGAGAAAGGCGTGCACGCTTTGGATATAGCCAAATACCTGATCGATAAAGGGTTCCATCCGCCGACGATATATTTCCCCATGATCGTGAAGGAAGCGATGATGATCGAGCCTACCGAAACAGAAAGCAAAGAGACGCTGGACGCTTTTATAGACGCGATGATCGAGGCGGCTTCGCTTGCAACTTCCGACCCCTGGGCTTTGCACGATTCGCCGGTTTCCATGCCGATTCAGCGTCTTGATGAGACGAAAGCCGCCAGGGAACCTGACCTGCGCTGGCAGCAAAAATAAATCATGAAAATATTCAGACTCATCCGCTCTCTGCCGGAAAGCGCCGAATACAATATGGCGCTGGATAAAGAGATCCTTTCGCGTTATCTCCAGGATGGCGTCCCTGTCCTGCGTATTTATTCATGGCGGGCGCCCTCGATCACCTGCGGCGTTTCTCAAGACCCGGAAGAATGCGCGGATTCACGCGCCTGCCTGCTTGACGGAGTCAGCGTGGTCAAGAGGATCACCGGCGGCGGGGTGCTTTTTCACAACCATGAGATCACTTACAGCCTGGCCTGCTCCAAAGGCGACATCGGGGAGGACCCCAGCCTGTTTGTTTCTTACCGCAGGATCTGCGCTTTCCTGATGAACTTTTATTCATCCCTGGGCTTAAAGCCTTATTTCGCCATGGAGTCAGGGGATTTCGCCAAGATGTCCATGCCCAGCCGCCTGTGCAGCGCCTCGCACGAGAAATACGATATTGTCGTCAACGCGAGGAAAATCGGAGGCAACGCCCAAAGGCGCACGCGCCAGGCGGTCTTTCAGCATGGCTCGATCCCTTTGAGCATTGACTGGGCAATGGCGCGCAGGTATATTCCTTCGTTGCCGGAGGGTATTTCTTCCGGGGCGACTTGCTTAAAAGAAGAACTCGGCTACCTGCCGGAGAGAGATGCCCTCGAGGATAAACTGTTGCGGGCCTTCGCAGATACTTATAACGTAAAGTTTGATGGGGACAGCGACCATTAGCTGAAGAATAGCTGATATAGTGCTTGTTATTTGGATTTAATAAAGTATATGGTTCAATTTTAGCCTAATGGTCGCTGTCCCCATTAGGATATTGCAATGGCTGCTGCCCCATTAAGAAAGATGATGAAACCAGCGTGGTTAAATAAGAAGATATCGCTGAAGGATTGCGCACAGGTCAAGTCTATGCTTAAGGATCTTGGCCTGCATACAGTCTGTGAAGAAGCGCTTTGCCCGAATATCGGAGAGTGTTTTGCCAGGGGCCAGGCGACTTTTATCATTCTTGGCGCTGTCTGCACGCGCGCCTGCCGTTTTTGCGGGGTATCCAAAGGTTCTCCGCTTGAGCCTGACCCGGAAGAGCCGGAGAGGGTGGCTGAAGCGGTGAGGAAACTGGGGCTAAAACACGCGGTGATCACCAGTGTTACCCGCGACGACCTGCCTGACGGAGGCGCCTCGGTTTTTGCCCGCACGATCCTCGCTTTGCGCCGCGGCTCAACCGGGATCCGTATCGAGGCGCTTATCCCGGATTTCCGCGCTGACCGGGATTCCCTGCGCAGGCTCGTCGATTCGGCCCCGGATATCATCGCGCACAATATCGAAACTGTCCCGTCTTTGTATAAGGAAATACGGCCGTCGGGCTCTTCATACAGCCGTTCACTGCAGGTCCTGCGCCTGGCCAAAGAGATGGCCCCGTCTATCCCGCTTAAATCCGGCCTGATGCTTGGGCTGGGAGAAAAAAGAGAAGAGGTACTGGAAGTTTTCTCCGCGCTCCTTGAGGCCGGTTGCGTATTTTTAAGCCTCGGCCAGTACCTTGCCCCCAGCGCGAATCATTATCCGGTAAAAGAGTATATTACGCCAGGGCAGTTCGATTGCTACAGTAAGCAAGCCCGGAAGATGGGGTTTATCCACGTGGAAAGCGGCCCGTATGTGCGCAGTTCTTATAAGGCCGAAGACTATTTAAGCGATTGAAGAGGCCGGAATATGGCGAGGGGTTGATGAAGATATTCGTTACCGGGGGGACAGGGTTTATCGGGAGGTTTCTCGTCGAAGAATTGCTCCGGCGCGGGCATTCCGGCATCACCTGCCTGGCGCGCGCGACATCGGACACCTCTTTGCTGAAGGATCTGGGGGTGAAAATAGCCATCGGCGACATAACGGATATTCCGTCCTTAGATGAGGCCGGCGATGGGTATGACGCTGTTTTCCATTGCGCCGCCTCGGTTAGCAATCACGGCGGAGAATCCCTGCGCAGGGTAAATGTCTCCGGTACCGAAAATATATTCCGCTGGGCCGCCGCCAACAAAACGAAGAAAATGATTTATGTCAGTTCCGTAGCGGTGAATTCCGCAAATACGGAGTCTCCGCTTACCGAAGAAATGCCGTATGGAGCGACAAGCAGCTACGGCGCCTCGAAATTGGAGGCCGAGAAGATAGCCGTGCGTTTCCGGGACGCCGGATTGCCGACAGTAATTGTCAGGCCCGCTATAGTTTATGGCCCGGGGGAGCCGCACTGGATGCCGCTGTTGGCCAGGTTTATGCGTTCCAGGTTTTGTTTTCTCCCGGTCTGCGGCAGCTCGTTGCTGCATATGGCCTCTGTCAGGAATGTGGCAGATTGCCTGTCTTGCTGTTTCGAAGATGAGAGCGCCCTGGGGAAAATATTCAATATTGCCGACAGCCGCGCCCTGACTATCAGCCAGCTCCTGGAGATTATGTCCGGCTGCCTGGGGGTTCCCATGCCCGCCCTGCTGCCGCGTTCTTTCGCCGAGAAAGCGCTTAAGGTTCCTATCGCGAATAAATACCTGGGGCGGCTATTGAAGGACCGTGTTTATAGTATAAAGAAATTGAAAGAAGAGATCGGCTTTGAGCCGGCCCGCCAGGCCCAGGAGGAGTTTGCCCTGGCAGGTTCGTTCCTGCGAGCGAATAAATGCAATTGAGATGAAATAATATTATGCCCTATTTTCAGGAAGGAGACGGAGAATGCCCAAGACAAAACTTAACGTGAAATTACTCGATTTGACCTCTAAGCCTATGGCCTTGATCTATTCCGCCTGCCGGCAGTGCTATTCCGCGGATTTCGCCGGGGATATTTACGAGAAGATAAAAGACGACCCGCAGAAACAGGCGGCGTTCATCAAGAAGATAATCGCCTCTGGACACGAGAGCCCGCTGGAGCATGTTAAATTCACTTTTGCCATCGAGGGGGTTTCCCGGGCGCTGACTCATCAGCTGGTCAGGCACCGCCTGGCTTCTTATTCCCAGCAAAGCCAGCGTTATGTCAGGGAGGACGATTTCGATTATATCATTCCGCCGTCGATCGAGGGCAACCAGGCGGCAAAAGAGGAGTTCGAGAAGATTATGGCGGCGATCCGGGAGAGTTATTCGCGCATATCCGGATTCCTCGGGGAAAGCGGTTTAAGCGGCGAGGCCGCCAACCAGGACGCGCGTTTTGTCCTGCCGCAGGCCGCCGAGACCAAAATCGTCGTCACGATGAACTGCCGCGAGCTCCTGCATTTTTTCAAGCACCGCTGCTGCAGCCGCGCGCAGTGGGAGATACGCAAGCTTGCCGATAAAATGCTTGGCGAATGCAGGAAACAGCTGCCTTTGCTGTTTTCTAAGGCCGGGGCAAAGTGCGTTGGCCTGGGGTTTTGCCCCGAAGGCGAGCGTTTTACTTGCGGCAGGTACCCGGCGCGAAAAGATAACGATAAATGACCACTCTTCTCCCGCCAGGGGTAATGGGGACAGCGACCATTGCGGTCAATATGGCCTTTTTCCCCATTTTTTCGACCACAGTTGCTTTCCGAGTTTTTCCTCGAGTTTCCTTATAAATACTTCATTTCCTAGGGGTCGTCCGCTCAATGAATACTTACGTATATTATTGATTAGATGCGGTTCTTCCTCCAGGGAAAGGTATTCTTGCCAATTTTCTTCTGACATCTCAATATATTTATCGGAGTCGTATAACTTAATCAAGGGTTTTTCTTTGTGGTTAATGTGGTATGCGGCGCTGGACCACGTCCAATCCCACGCGTTTTCAGTCAGCTTCGCCCGGACAGGGTTCCTCTCAACATATCTTACCGCGGATATAAAATGCGGTTCGCTCAATACGCAGGAATAAAATCTTCCTTGCCACAGATGCCCGGTAATGTGGTTAGTTCTATTGAAGTATTGTGAATAGCGCATATGGACCGTATTGAATACTTTAGATAGCGCATTTTCATTCTTTGGGATTACAATAAAATGAACGTGGTTTATCATTAGGCAAAAAGCTATTACGTTAAGTGAGTATTTTTCGCTGTATTCTTCCATCCAGGAAAGATATAATAACCTGTCTTGTTTGTTCCGGAAGACAACCTGTTTGTAGTTTCCTCTTTGTGTAACGTGATGTGGTATCCCGACGGCGATAACCCTTGCAATCCTTGGCATATTACACCTTCTTTCTGTGAAATTTTGCTCCTCTTTTTAATAGACGCAACCCTGAGCGGAATCTAACTTAAATATTGACCATTGCAATGGTCGCTGTCCCCATTAGGATTAGTGCTTGAATTGGGCGGTTATTGCTGGTAAAATACAAATTTACGTGATTTACGGCTTGTGTCTTCAGCCAAAGGGAGGATTGATGCCGGCGAAGGGTTTTATCCTGACAAGGACCATAATTGTCTTGGCGATCATTGTTTTGTTGGCGATCATCGCGCTACCTTATCTGGGCACTTCGGAAAGGTCAAGCGCCTCATCGGTAAGAGAGGTTTTGTATAAACTTTCCGTGGCCGCGGAGAATTACGCCGCCGCCCACAACGGGGCGTATCCGGCAAGCGTATCCGAGCTTTCCGCCTTCAATGCCTCGGCGGACAGCTATTGCGCAAATCCTAACGGAGCGGTTACCGCTTGCGGCGAGTATAATTATGCCTGCGTATTGAGCGCGGCAGGTTATACATTTTCGGCCAGCCCGGTTGTCGCCGGTTCGGGCGGGGATACCGCTTATACCGTTACCACCGGCGGCGTGTTCAACCCGTCTCTTTAGCGCCTGCCAGGCGCTTCCATTTTTGCCAGCCAAATCCAGGCATAAGAGCCTGGATGCCGCCATAAAAAATGTTGCTTATTGACCCCTTTGTGTTAAAATCAAAAAGGCGGTTTTAGCCTAAAACAGGAGCCCAGGAGAAGCGGATGAAGAGAGAGGCGAGAAGCTTTGTCGTGATCATGATCGCCGTGGGGTTAAGCGCTTTGCTGCTGCGCACGGTTATCCATAAATTCATCATTTATAATATTGAGCGCAACCAGTCTCTGGCACAGGTTAACCTTAAACTTTTTTACACCGCCCTGGAGAATTACGCCAAGGATAACAAGGGTGTTTATCCCGACAGGATGGACCAGCTCACCAAGGGCAAGCCGGCCTACCTGGAAAAGGATTATCTTTCCGCTTCTTCGATAGGCGGGTATGAATACGAATGCCAGCGGCTCAACGCCAGCGGCTACAATTGTTCGGCCTCGCCGGTAAACTGCAACCTTACCGGCAGCAAGGTTTATGCGATGTCTACCGGAGGCCTGGTTATCGCCGAGGATTGCGATAAAAAGTAATTATGTACAAAGTAAATTTCAGTTTTTCTAAAAAAGGCCTGATGCGGTATATATCGCATTTAGACCTGATGCGCCTATTCACGCGCGCTATGCGCCGGGCCGACTTTCCCCTGAAGATGACGGAAGGTTTCAGCCCGCATCCCAAATTGAGCCTGAAGAGGGCTTTGAAACTTGGGCTGGAGAGCGAGAATGAGGAAGCTTGCATAGTCTTGAGATTCCCGGTCGAACCGGCGGATTTCAAGAATAGGCTGCAAAAACAATTACCGGAAGGGATTGAAGTAAAAGATGTCCAAGGAAATTTTAATTAATTCCGATACCCAGGAAAAAAGGGTAGCAATAGTCGAGGACGGCCAGCTGCTGGAGTTCCATATCGAGCGGCCGCAGGACCGCACCATCGTGGGGAATATCTATAAAGGCAGGATCGAGGCGGTAATGCCTTCGATCGGCGCCGCGTTTGTGGATATCGGCCTGCCGAAAAACGGGTTTTTGTATTTGTCGGAAATCGAATCGGCGTATGAGTCGGTGGATAGCGCCGAGCCGACCCCGATAAAGGAAGTAAAGAAGGGCCAGGAAGTGCTTGTGCAGGTAGTCAAGGAGTCTTTCGGCACCAAAGGGCCGAGGCTTTCCACGCAGATCGGGCTGGCCGGCAGGTACCTGGTGATCATGCCGATGGACAAGCAGGGAGGGATCTCCCGGCGTATCGAGGACGAAACCGAGAGGCGGCGCCTGCGCGATATTTTTAAAAGCCTTAAATTCCCCAAGCCGGTGGGTTTTATAGTGCGCACCGCCGCCAGCGGCAGGTCCGCCCAGGAGCTGACCCGCGACGCGCAATTCCTTTACAAACTCTGGGAGAGGGTGGAAAAGAACGCCCAGGGCAAGAAGTCCCCGGTACTGGTTTACGAGGAGTACGACCTGTCCCTGCGGGCGATCCGCGATTCTTTTACCGAGGACGTGACCAAGCTGATCGTCGATTCCAAGCCGGAGTTTTACCGTATCCGGCATTTCATGCACACGTTCTTGAGTTATTTGAGCAGGAGGGTGGAGCTTTACAGGGGCGATGACCTTTTCGCGGCAAAAGACGTGGAGAAGCAGATCAACCGTATCTTTGAAAGCCATGTTTACATGAAGTCCAAGGCTTACCTGATCATCGAACCGACCGAAGGCCTGGTGGTAATCGATGTCAACAGCGGAGGTTTCAAGAAAAAGGTTAACCAGGAGGATATGGCTTTCAAGGTAAACGCGGAAGCGGCGGGGGAAATCGCCCGCCAGCTGATCTTGCGCGACCTCGGGGGCATCATCGTGATCGATTTTATCGATATGGAACGCGAAGGCCACCGCCGGGAGCTCCTGAATATTTTTAAGAAGGCCCTTTCCGGCGACAGGGCCAAGTATGACCTGGAGGGGATTTCCAAGTTCGGCATCGTGGAGATGACCCGCGAAAGGATACACAAGACGGTCCAGATGCTTTCCTTCCACCCGTGCCCTTACTGCAAAGGTAAAGGCAAGTTACGTTCACCGCAGACCCTGGGGATATTCGCTTTGAAAGAACTCAAGCGTTATCTTAAGGGCAAAACCCTTAAGCAGGTATCAGTCACCCTGGCTCCGCCGGTGATTGAAGAAATCTTGAAAGATAAGGAGGCCCTGACTGCGATCGAACGAAAATACCGTATTAAGGTCAACTTGATTTCCAACCCGACCGCGCACCTGGAAGACATCAAAATCAGCTAAATACGCGCCAAATCGTTCAATTTTCAGCTAATGGTCGCTGTCCCCATTGGCATTAATTGCTTGACCCGTAATTTCAACGGATATATAATATATCATTTCATAATTACCGCTGTTTAATCAGACTAAGGAGGCTAACAAATGTATGCGATAGTTGAAGTTGGAGCAAAACAGTACAATGTCAAGAAGGATGATGTGATCACGGTCAATAAACTTGAAGAGGAAAAGGGCAAGAACATAATATTGGATAAAGTCCTGCTGGTTGCCAGCGAGAAAGCCATTGAAGTGGGCCAGCCTTATGTCAAGGGGGCCAAGATAGAAGCCGTGGTGGTGAGGGAGAAGAAAGGCGAAAAGACCACTGCCTACAAGTACCGCCGCAGAAAGAACAGGCATTGGGAAAAAGGGCATCGCAGCCAGCTTACCGAGCTCAAGATTAAATCCATCGATTTAGGGTTATAGTGTTCATTGATAGCGCGAAAATAGAAGTACGCGCCGGAAACGGCGGAAACGGGTGCAAGAGCCTTTACCGGGACAAGTACCAGCGCCTGGGCAGGCCTGACGGAGGCGACGGCGGCAAGGGCGCGGATATAGTTTTCCGCGCAGACCACAACCTGCTTACGCTCCTGGATTTCCAGTATCACAGGCATTTCTCCGGCGGCCATGGCGGACACGGCGGCAGCAAGAATCAAAAAGGCAGGGCCGGGGCGGATCTGATCGTGCGGGTTCCCGTCGGCACGGTAATCAGGGACGCCCAAAGCGGTGCGCTCCTGCGCGATTTGAGCCAGGACGGCCAGGAAGTGGCGGTCGCCAAAGGCGGCAAGGGCGGGATGGGTAATTCTTATCACCACGACGCTACTGTTGGGGAGCCGGGAGAAGCCCGGACAGTATTTCTGGATTTGAAGCTTTTGGCGGACGTCGGCGTGGTTGGTTTTCCCAATACAGGCAAGTCGACCCTGATTACCGCTCTTTCCAATGCCCGGCCGAAGATCGCGGCGTATCCATTTACCACCATTTCTCCTGTTTTGGGGGTGGTCAAAGCCGGCGGCAAGCAGTTCGTTATCGCCGATATACCCGGCCTGATTGCCGGGGCTTCGGAAGGCCGCGGGCTGGGAGATAAATTCCTCAAGCATATCGAGCGTACAAAGGTTTTGATACACCTGCTGGATATGGCCGGTTTCGAAGGCAGGGACCCGCTGGATGATTACAAGAAGATAAACCTGGAGTTGAAGAATTACAGCAAGGATGTCTACAAGAAACCCCAGGTTATCTGCGCCAACAAGATGGATATCGAGGGAGCGCAGGAGAACCTGAAAAGATTCAAGAAGCAGTTGAGGAAGCCGGTTTACGCGGTTTCCGCGCTTCAAAAGACGAACCTGACGGAGTTGGTCGATGCAGTCGCAAAGAAATTATAAGAGGGTAGTGGTCAAGATCGGCTCAAGTCTTTTTGCCGGCCATAAAGGTAAATTGGATCTGGGGCTGGTCTCTGCTATTGCCGGCCAGATCTCGGAGCTTATCAGCCAGGGCAAAGAGGTGGTGGTTGTTTCATCCGGGGCGGTTGCCCTGGGCATGTCGGTGCTGAAACTTTCCAGCCGGCCGAAAGAACTGCAATACCTGCAGGCAGCCGCGGCCATCGGCCAGCACGAATTGATGCGTATTTATAATCAGGCGTTTAAGTCCTGCGGCCTGGATTGCGCCCAGCTTCTTTTGACCTGGGACGATTTTTCCAGCCGCGCGCGTTTCCTGAACGCCAAGAATACATTGAATACGCTGTTGAAGATGAGATGTGTGCCGGTGATCAACGAAAACGATACGGTTTCTACAGAAGAGATCAAATTCGGAGACAATGACAAGCTTTCAGCTTTGGTTGCCATACTCGTCGGAGCGGACCTCTTGATAATCCTCTCCGACGTAGAAGGCCTGCTGGACGAAAACAAAAAGGTCGTCCGGCTGGTGGATAAGATAAATTCCCAGGTAAAATCCCTGGCTTGCCCGACGGACAAGAAGACTTGCGTCGGCGGGATGATTTCCAAGCTTGAGGCCGCGCGCGTCGCCGTTGATTCAGGCCTGGCCTGCGTGATTGCCGACGGGCACGCTAAAGGCGTAATCAGCCGCCTTGCCGCGGATCCTTTCAGTCAGGGGACGATTTTTCTGCCTAAACAGAAGGCCCTGGACGCAAAGAGGCGCTGGATGGCTTTTGGGACCAGGATAAAAGGCAGGATCGTGGTTGACGATGGCGCGAAGAAAGCCCTCGGGGAGAAGAAGAGCCTGCTGGCAGTGGGGGTGGTTTCCTGCGAAGGTAATTTCAATGCCGGGGATGTGGTCGGTATATTTGATAAGAGGGGCGCTGAAGTTGGCCGAGGTGAAGCCGGGATTTCCGGCCGCGAGCTTGATAAAGTAAAAGGCTGCCGTTACCCTAAAGAGGCCATCCACCGCGACCATCTTGTCGTCCTATAGGTAGGGACGGTTCTCAACTCAAAGCTAAAGTGTCCCCTAAGAGGGGACAGTTTTCCTTTGTTTTGAGAACCGTCCCTGAAAAAATGAAGATAAAAGATGAGTTAGAAAATCTTGGGAAAAACGCTTTGGAGGCTTCGCGACTGCTGGCTAATCTGCCTTCTTGCGAGAAGAACGCTTTGCTTAAGGACATGGCCGAAGCCCTGCTTAAAAGCGCGGCGCAGATATTGAAGGCTAATAAGAAGGATATTGCTTCCTGCCGCGGTAAATCCAAGGCATTCATTGACAGGCTTACTCTGAATAATAGCAGGATAAAGCAGATGGCCGATGGCCTGCTGGAAGTTGCCAAGCTCAATGACCCGGTTGGAGAGCTTATCCGTGAATGGGATGTCTCCAGCGGTTTGCATATAAAGAAGGTGCGTTCGCCTATCGGGGTGATCGCGATCATCTACGAATCCCGCCCGAACGTTACCGCGGATTGCGCCGGGCTCTGCGTAAAAAGCGGCAACAGCGTGATCCTGCGCGGAGGAAGCGATTCCCTGAATTCAAACCTGGCGATACATTGCGCTATGGTATCGGCGTTGAAAAAACACGGTTTGCCCGAGGCGTCGGTGAGCTTGCTTAAGAGCAAGGACCATAAGGCGGTGGACGCCTTGTTGAAACTGGATAAATATATCGATGTGGTCATTCCCCGCGGCGGAGAGGAATTGATCAGGAAAGTGGCAAGGTCTTCGCGCATACCCGTGATCAAGCATTACAAGGGTATCTGCCACGTTTACGTTGATTCCTGGGCCGACCTGAATATGGCGGAGAAGATTTGTTTTAACGCCAAGGTCCAGCGCCCGGGGGTTTGCAACGCTATGGAGTGCATGCTCGTGCACCGGGATGCGGCGGTAAGGTTTTTGCCGGGGATGCTCAAGAAATTCAAAGAGGCGGGCGTGCAGATACGCGCTTGCCCGCTTACCAGAAAGATTGCCAAGTGGGCCAGGCCGGCAACCGAGAAAGATTACCGCACGGAGTACCTGGATTTGATACTTTCCGTCAAAGTCGTCGAGGACCTGGATGCGGCGGTGCGCCATATAAACGATTACGGCTCGCACCATTCCGATTCCATTGTTACGGATAATGGCGAAGAGGCCGAAAAATTCCTGAAGCAGGTGGATTCGGCTTGTGTTTACTGGAATGCCTCTACCCGTTTTACCGACGGCAATCAGTTCGGCATGGGCGCGGAGATCGGTATTTCCACCGATAAGCTGCACGCGCGCGGGCCTATGGCCCTGGAAGAATTGACTACTTATAAATACGCGGTCACGGGTTCCGGACAGGTCAGGCAATGAAGGTCGGTATTTTAGGGGGGACGTTTAATCCGGTGCATATCGGCCACCTGATCCTGGCGGAAGAGGCGAGGGAGAAACTGGGGCTGGATAAGATTATTTTTATTCCGGCGTCCATACCGCCGCATAAAAGCAATTTGGATATCGCTCCCGCGGCCGACCGGCTTAATATGCTGAAGTTAGCTGTCAAGGGGAACAAATATTTCAAGGTTTCGGATATCGAGATCAGGCGCAAAGGTTATTCCTATACGATTGACACGCTGAAGGAACTGAAGAACATATACAGAGGCGACGAGCTTTATTTCATTATCGGCTCCGACCTGCTTAAATATTTGAACGAATGGAAAGATTTGGACGAAATAATCAAAATGGTTAAATTTGTGGTAGCTACGCGTCCGGGGTTTCCTTTTGAAGGCATCCCGGATTATATAAGGACATTGCCTATACGGGCAGTGGATGTGTCCGCTTTTGAAGTACGCAAGTGCGTGGCGGAGAAGAAATCTTTCGGTTACCTGGTTACAGACAAAGTATTTGACTACATTAAAAAAAGAAAACTATATAGGGACGGTTCTTAACTCAAAGCTAAACTGTCCCCTAAATAGGGGACAGTTTTCCTTTGTTTTGAGAACCGTCCCTGAAAAAATGATAAAGATAGCGCCTTCAATATTATCGGCTGATTTCAGCAAACTGGCTTCCGAGCTCAAGAGGGTGGAGCGGGCGGGGGGGGATTTGATCGACGTGGAGATATTGGACGGGCATTTCGTGCCGAATATCACCATTGGCCCGGTGGTGGTCAAATATTTACGCAAGGCAACCAGGCTCCCGCTGGATACGCACTTGATGATCGAAGACCCGGCTAAATACATAGAAGCGTTCGTGGATGCCGGCAGCGACATGATTACCGTGCATATCGAGACGGTCAGCCTGAAGGAGCTGTCCGCTATTTCCAGGAGGCTGAAGAAAAAAGGGGTAAAGCTTGGGATATCCCTGAACCCGGCTACCCCTTTATCCAGGATCAGAAAGGCTTTAGGGATGGTGGACTTTGTGCTGGTGATGTCGGTTAATCCCGGTTTCGGGGGCCAGGCGTTTATCCCGTCGGCCCTGGACAAGATCCGCGCTTTGCGCGCTGTCTTTGCCAAGGATATTGCCGTTGACGGCGGGATCAACGATGTTACAGCCGGCCTGGTAAAAGAGGCGGGGGCGAATATTCTCGCCGCGGGTTCATATATTTTCGGGGCGAAGAATGCAAGAAAAGCAATCAACAGTTTGAGAAAAGGAGACTTTCGATGAGCAACCCGGTTTCACAGATCAAGTTCGGTACTGACGGATGGCGGGCGATAATCGCCGACACTTATACCCTGGAGAATGTGAGGATCCTTTCCCAGGCGGTAGCGGATTATCTCGGCGCGGGGAAGAAGGTGGCTGTCGGTTACGATACGCGTTTTATGTCGGGGAAATTCGCGGAGGAAGCCGCGAAAGTGATGAAGAATAACGGCATGGATGTGATCCTTTCCGACAGGCCTACGCCTACGCCGGCTTTAAGTTTTATCGTCAAGAGCCGCAAGCTGGACCTGGGCATAATGATCACCGCCTCGCATAACCCGGCGGAGTATAACGGTTTCAAGATCAAGAATTCCGCCGGCGGCGGCGCCAGCAAGGAATTGACCAACCAGGTGGAGTCTCTGCTCGGCAAGAATCCGGTCAAGGACCAGTCCCCGGACGGGCCGGTCAAGGCCGTGGACATCGTTAGGGATTACATAAAGTTCATCCGCAGTTATGTCGATTTGAGGAAAATAAAGAACAAAAAATTCAGGGTACTGGTGGATTCCATGTACGGTTCGGGGGACAGTTTTATCGCCCAGGTGCTCAAGGGCACGAACATAAAGCTGGAGTTCATGCGCAATACG
Source organism: uncultured Planctomycetales bacterium (assembly GCA_964572435.1). GTDB lineage: Bacteria > Omnitrophota > Gorgyraeia > Gygaellales > Profunditerraquicolaceae > UBA6249. The sequence continues at coordinate 14,097 of CAZNGC010000011.1, forward strand.
GTCAATCCGTCTTTTGGCGGAGGAAGGCCTGAACCCGTAGAAGAGAACCTGAAAGAATTGAAAGAGCGCGTGAAGAATGAGAAATTCGACCTGGGTATAGCCTTAGACGGCGACGCCGACAGGATCGCCGCGGTCGCCCCCGGCGGGGTGTTCGTCCACCCGCAGAAGATACTGGGCCTGCTCGCCCTGCACCTTAACCAGGACAGGCATTGGAGCGGCGGGCTGGTAAAGACAATCTGCGGCACGACGATGATGGACAATATCGCCAAATTCCTGGGGATCAAGCTGTATGAAACCCCGGTCGGTTTTAAATATATCTCCAACCTTATGGAGACCGAGGATATCGTCGCCGGAGGGGAAGAGGCCGGCGGCATGGGCGTCAAAGGGTATATCCCGGAGCGCGACGGGACCATGGCCGGGCTCCTGCTTATCGAGATGATGGTTTACCGCAATAAGGATATGCTGAAGATATTGAATGACACGGAAAAACAGTTCGGTAAATACTATTACGTGCGCCAGGATTTGCATCTGGCAAAGCGCCTGGAGCCGAAAAAAGAGAACCTGCCGTCCGAGCTCCTGGGGAAAAAAGTCGTGGATGTCAAAGATTACGACGGCATAAAGCTTATTTGTGAAGACGAGTCATGGCTGATGTTCCGCGGTTCGGGGACGGAGCCGATTATGCGCACTTATGCCGAGGCAAAGAGCCTGGCGCGGGCGAAGAAACTGCTTGCACTTGGCAAGGAAATAATTTTGAGAGATGCCTTATAGGTTTAGCAGGGCTGTATTACTGGCAATATTAAAATTATTTTTTCGATTCGAGGTTTCCGGCAGGGAGAATATCCCGGAAAGAGGAGGCTTCATCCTGGCGGCCAACCATGTCAGTTACCTTGACCCGGTTGCCCTGGGGTCTGCCTGCCCGCGTACCGTGCATTTTATTGCCAGGGACAACCTTTTCCTTAACCCGTTATTGGGCCCCTGGCTTAAGGCAGTGGGGGTTATCCCGCTGAAAAGGAATTCCGCGGACCTGACGGCGATCAAAAAAGGGCTGCAGTCCGTGCGCAAAGGAGAGGGCCTGGCTTTGTTTCCCGAGGGCACGCGCAGGACAGAAGGGAATAAATATTTGAACCCTGAACCGGGAGTGGGGTTTTTAGCTGAAAAAGGAGGGGCCCCGGTCATTCCGGCTTTTATTTCCGGAACAGATAAAGCGATGCCGCGCCAAGCGCATTCATTGCGCCTGGCGAAGATATCCGTACGCTTCGGCAAAGAAATTCACATAGAAAGGGGGAAGCCTTATCAGGAAGTCTCGGATCTGATAATGGCTAACATCAAAGAACTATCAAAAACTAACCAGGGACGGTTCTCAAACCAAAGCTAAACTGTCCCCGTTGTCAAATTTAATCTAATGCAATATGGGCAGCGGCCATTGCGCTGTAATGCCCGCTGCCACTAAAGAAGAAAGGGAGTATTTGAAATGTCAAGCACTACAAGGGAAGAATTGGAACAGTTATATAATCAGAGTATCAAGGTCTTAAAAGAAGGACAGGTAATTACCGGCAGGATTGTGGAGATCAAGACCAAAGAGGTGCTGGTGGACGTGGGTTTTAAGTCCGAAGGCATCGTCCCGATCACCGAATTCTCCACCGCCGACCTGGAACTCGGCAAGGAAATGGAGTTTTTCCTGGAGAATATGGAGAATGACGCCGGCGTAATGACCTTATCGCGCGAGAAGGCTATGCGCATGCAGGGATGGGACAAGATCGTCAAGATATCCAACGAGGGAACCCTCGTGGAAGGAAAGCCGGTTAAGAAGGTTAAGGGCGGGTTCCTGGTGGACATTATGGGTATCGAAGGGTTCCTCCCCAGCTCGCTTTCTTCTTTCCGCAACATGGCCGACAAGGACATCCTTTACAAGATGTTCAAGTTCAAGATCGTCAAGGTGAACAACTTGCGCCGCAGCATCATCGTCAGCCGCCGCGAGGCAGTGCAGGCGGACAGGGACGTGGCCAAGAGCAAGCTCTGGGGCGAATTGAAGATCGGCAACATCTATCCGGGAATGGTCAAGGCGATCACCGATTTCGGCGCCTTTATCGACCTGGGCGGGGTTGACGGGCTTCTGCATATCACGGATATGTCCTGGTCGAAGATCAGCCATCCGAGCGAGATAGTGGCGATCGGCGACAAGATCGAGGTAATGGTCCTGAATATGGACCAGGCATCCGGCAAGGTATCTTTGGGCCTCAAGCAGAGGCAGGCTGATCCGTGGCAGGATATCGAGAATAAGTTCAGCGTGGGCTCCAAGGTAAAAGGGAAAGTGGTGAATATACTTCCGTACGGAGTTTTTGTCGAGCTGGAAAAGGGCATCGAGGGGCTGGTCCATGTTTCGGAGATTTCCTGGACTAAGCGTATCAACAACCCGGGCGAGCTCTTTGCCGTCGGCGATATGCTGGAAACCCAGATCCTTAGCGTGGAGAAAGAATCCCGCAGGATATCCTTGAGCCTGAAGCAGCTGGAGCAGAATCCTTGGACAGAGGCCGAATCCAAATACCCGGTAGGTTCAAAAGTATCCGGGAAGGTGCGCGGTTTCACCGACTACGGGGCCTTTGTCGAGCTGGATTCCAGCCTGGAGGGAATGATTCATGTTTCCGATCTTTCCTGGACCAAGAGGATCGGGCATCCCCAGGACGTGCTGAAGAAGGGGCAGAAGGTGGACGTATCCATACTTTCCGTCGACGCCTCCAACCGCAGGATCGCCCTGGGGCTTAAGCAGCTGCAGGATAATCCCTGGCCGAAGATCGCCGAAAAGTACCCTCTGGATACCGTGACCGAGGCGGAGGTCGCCAGCATCACGGAATTCGGCGTATTCGCCAAGATCGACGATGAACTGGAAGGCCTGGTTTATTCCAGCGAGATAGACAAAGAAACAGTTGCTACTCTGAAACCTGGAGATAAAATAAAGGTAAAGATAATCAAGGTGGATGTGGAACAGGCGAAGATCGGCCTGACCGCCCGCCTTTAGAAATCAGGGACGGTTCTCAACCCAAAGGAAAAGTGTCCCCTATCAGGGGACAGTTTAGCTTTGTTTTGAGAACCGTCCCTACCTGGACAAAGATGGATATCGATAAGCAGTTAGAGATAATCAAGAGGGGTGCTGCGGAAATAATCTCCGTGGAAGAGCTGCGTAAAAAGCTCCAGCAGAGCATTAAGACGCGGCGGCCATTGAAGATCAAGGCGGGGTTTGACCCTACCGCCCCTGACCTGCACCTGGGCCATACCGTTCTTTTAAGGAAGCTGCGGCAGTTCCAGGACCTGGGCCATGAGGTATATTTCCTTATCGGAGATTTTACCGGCCGCATCGGAGACCCTACCGGCCGCTCGGAGGCAAGGAAGCAGCTTTCCAGGCACGAAGTAGCCAGGAACGCCAAGACCTATAAGAGACAGGTCGCCAAAGTCCTGAATATCAAAAAACTTAAGATCGTGTTTAACAGCAAGTGGTTCGACCGTATGAAGGGGTTAGAATTCGGGAAATTGCTCACTCATTATACCGCCAACCGCCTGCTTGAGCGTGAGGATTTCACTCAAAGGAGGAACGAGAAGAAACCGATATTTATGTCGGAGTTCATTTATCCGATCCTGCAAGGGTATGATTCAGTGATGCTGCATGCCGATGTTGAATTGGGCGGCACGGATCAGATATTCAATCTTCTGGTCGGACGCGACCTGCAAAATGATTTTAAGCAGCCGCAGCAGGCCGTGCTCACTATGCCGCTTTTGGAAGGCACCGACGGCGTGCAGAAGATGAGCAAGTCTTACGGCAATTACATCGGAATAAACGAGCCGGCAAAAGAGATGTTCGGCAAGGTCATGTCCATTTCCGACGAGTTGATGCTCAAGTATTATGAACTGCTTACGAACGAGGATATGGATGCCGTCAAGAAAATGCATCCCAAGGAAGCCAAGGTCAAGTTGGCCAAGATAATCATCACCCAGTACCACTCGGCGCAAGAGGCGGAAAAAGAAGCCGAAGAATTTGCCCGCGTGTTCTCCCAGAAAGAAGTGCCCCAGGATATGCCGACATTCAGGACAGGCGGCAAGAAAACGGTATTAGCCATCCTTACCGAAAGTAAACTGGTTGCCAGCGGCAACGAAGCGCGCAGGCTAATCAAGCAGGGGGCGGTAAGTTTCAACAACGTTAAAGTTGAGAAAGACGATTTTATCCCGCCTGAACCCGGCATCCTCAAGGCCGGCTCCCGCAGGTTCCTGAAGATCGAAAAGTAGCATCATTCTAATTTCTTCCGCCAAAACAGATAGTTAGATTTTCGGACATTCTTCGTCTATTGGGCCAGAAGGCACAACGGAATATCGTTCAATAAGATACATATAATAATATGTATAGTTATATTGACATATCTTCTAGACTATGGTATATTTTAAACGGATAGACGAAGAATATGGAAGCTTTATTTGGGACCCGGTAAGGGAGTCGATAAATATTCAGAAGCATGGAGTAGATTTCATAACCGCTTCGCAGTCCTTCGGAGACCCTGGCAGGAAGATTTATATTGATTCAAAGCACAGCTTAAAAGAGGAAAGGCTGTTTTGTATCGGCAAGGCGGGAAAAGGGATTATAACGGTAAGATTCACTTATAGGGACGGCAAGATAAGGATCTTTGGGGCAGGTTATTGGAGGAAGGGGAAGGTTTATTATGAGAAAGAAGACTGAAGACCAGAATATGCCTGTTGGTAAGCTCAAGAGGGTTAAAGATTTTCTCCCGCTTCCCTCGGAGTTGGTTGATAGAGAAGAAACAATCAAGGTTACCATAGCCCTTAATAAGAAAAGTGTTGATTTCTTCAAGTTACAGGCTGGGCATTACCGCACGAAATACCAGAAGATGATACGCGAACTTCTGGACAGGTACGCGGCGCGGTACTCCTGATTGTTGTCCAGCGCTATCTCCGCTCCATTTTCCGGTTTATTTTACGGCTATTTAATATATAATAATATATTATGATTTGGACGATAATCGGCGCGCTTGCCGCCACATTAACCATGTTTTCTTTTGTCCCCCAGATCGCCAGGTCTTTGAGGACAAAGTCCGTAAAGGACGTAAGCCCGGTTACTTTATTCCAGCTTTCTACCGGCGTTTTCCTCTGGATGATCTACGGCATCGCGGGCGGGGATTT
>CAZNGC010000012.1:0-18727 GCA_964572435.1 uncultured Planctomycetales bacterium
GCTCGCGCTGGCCGATGAAGGACTGGCTATTCCCATCTCGCCGCGGCCCGCTATGGCTACCCGGCCGGAGGCATATCCCTCTTCAAAAACCTGCATACCAGCGCGTAAAGACGCTATCGCCTCCTCTTCATTCATCGCCGGGCCAACGGCAATATTCTTTGTCCCGCGGGCTATTTTCTTATTCAAGAAATCGCTGCTATCAGTCTTGATCTCTTCCGCTGAACCCACATCTGTTATAATAACCCGGCAACCAGTGTGCCTGGCGAGCACATTAACCCCCGCCCCTCCGTTCAGAAAATTATAAATCATCTGGCCGGTTACCTTTTGAGGAAAAAGGCTCACCCCCTCCTTAGCCACTCCATGATCAGCTGCCATGGTAAATATAATCTTTTTCTTTATAGACGGATTGGGATTTGCCGTAATCCCTGCCATCCTCCTGGCAAAATCCTCCAATTTACCAAGACTATCTTTCGGCTTAGTCAGGCTGTCCAGTCTTCTTTGCGTCTCCTCCATTGCCTCCTGGTTCAAAAGCGGGATATCCGGTATCAAATCTTTATATTTTCTAATCATCATTCTCCTTTTATCTTTAAAGGGATCCCGGAAACCATATAAATAACCTCATCCGCGCAGCCGGCGACTATCTGGTTGCATGAACCGGCAATGTCTCTGAAATCCCTGCCAAGTTTACTAGACGGGACCAAGCCGCAGCCAACCTCGTTGGAAACAACGATCACTGTCGATCTGCCCTTTCTGGCAGCCCCGGCAATTCTGCGCACCTGTAATTTTATCTCTTCTTCCTCAACCTCGCGCATAAGCATACGGGAAACAAAAAGAGTAAGGCAATCAAGGATAATCACTGTGCTTTCTTTTGTCCGCAGTTCAAATAATGAGGCTAAATCTTCCCGCCCCTCTATAGTCTCCCATGAAGATGGCCTATGCAGCCTATGCAGCCTTACGCGCTCCTTCATCTCCCTGTCCTTCGGGACGCATGTAGCAACAAAAATTTTCTTCAAGCGTATGGCAGAGGCCATCTTCACGGCGAACGAGCTCTTGCCGCTCCTGGAGCCGCCGGTTATGAATATAAATTTTCCCATAATATCTCCATGGATTCTTCAAAATCGGCTTGAGTAAACACCTCTAATGTCAATATGCCCCTGTACCCCTTTTTAACCAACATCCCGCTTATCTCTTTTAACAACCCTGGGTTGAGATGTTTCAGTGAAACATGGTCTTTGCCGCTTTCTACCCCGTGGAGATGGATTACCGTAACCCTGTCGAAATACCTGGTTAAATGCTCTATGGGATCGGCCCCCATGACAATGAGATGCCCGATATCCACGCATACGGAGAAACCGTTGTCCAATACGATCTTGTCGGCATAGGCGAAGGGGTAACTCAAATTCTCTACCGCTATAGCCTTTGGAGATACCCATCCGAGTGCCGATAATTCTTTAAGCGAATCATCCGCGGCTTTCTGCCAAGAAAGCATACCCCCGGGTATATCCTTAGGAGGATTAAGATGAAGGATAAACGCGCTGGGCCGTACAGATAGCATATGCCGGATAAGGTTTCTTACGGAAGACAAAGAGCTATTTCTTTCTCCGGGCAAAACGCTGCCCAGGTTCAAATCCAGAGGCAAATGGACCGTGTATGTAAGGCCATGTTCGCTGCTTAACCGGCTCAATTCCCCCAGGGTCATTTTATCCGGGATATTCCCCTCACTGGCCGACTCAAACAAAACAAGCTCCACATCATCCACAAGGTATTTAAGCCTGCGCACATTAAACATAATATCAGCCGGCCATATATAGGATGTGGTGCCAACCCTAAAGGGTAATTTAATCTTATGCTTGCGATCTGCCAAGCTTATCGCCACAAGAACCTCCTGGAAACAAAAAATCCTTAAGCTGAAAGCTTAAGGATGTCACCCTGTTTTACTTAATCCTTCTTCCGAGGAAATACGGTTCATCGGGTATCTTAAAACCGTCTATTCCTTTCATACAGGCAGGTCTTCTGGCTTCCGGATCTCTCTACTCACCGCGTCTTCCCATCCAGAATACATGGACAGTGACTAATTGCGATTTTCGTACCCGGTTACAGCGGCGGGACCGCATCCGATTCAAAATTATTACTTACGGATTTCCCTTAACCTGTATATCAAATTATTTTATTATTTTACTACCAGGAGATATTTTGTCAATAAAATTAACCGGCTATAATTCTATGCCCTTCCTAGCCATAACTCCATTATTATAATAGTGCTTAATCTCTTTAATCTCACTCACCAGGTCGGCGCGTTTTATCAGCGGCCCGGGCGCGTAGCGCCCGGTAAGTACCAGTTCCATTTTCGCGGGGACCCGGTCGATTATCCGAACGAGGTCATTAAAGGAAACTAGTTTAAATTTCATGGCAATATTGATTTCATCCAGTATGATTACACCGTATTTGCCGCCCGTGACCGCATCCCTAACGCTTGTTAATCCTCTCCGGGCCAAAATCATATCTTCCTTATTAGGCTTTCTCTTTATAAAACAGCTTCTCCCGAACTGCTCTATCTTGATCCTCTTGATATCCTTTAACGCCTTGATCTCGCTATAAGTACGGCCCTTGCAGAACTGCGCGATATAAACCTTTAGCCCGGCTCCGGAAGCCCTGACAGCCAGGCCGATAGCCGCGGTAGTCTTGCCTTTTCCGTTTCCCGTATATACCTGGATCATCTTATCAGAGCCCTCCTGACGGCAGGCAGGCATGCCAGCTGATCAACCCCAGCGCGCACAACCCTGAAACTACCAGGCCGGCGCAGATAATCCCCGCCAGTATCGAAAAAAACGCGTAACGAAAACGGATCTTGCACAGGGATGCGGCGATCACCCCGCTCCAGGCGCCGGTCATCGGCAGCGGGATAGCCACAAAGATTAACAATCCCAGGGCCTCGTACTTCTGTACGGCATCGGAATTTCTCCTGGTCCTTTCAAAAAGCCAATCGAAAAATCTCGACCAAATCTTGAATTTTCTCAATACCTCGCTTACCGGATTGAACAAAACCAGGGCCGGAGCGACAATCAGGGAATTGCCCAGGACGGAAAACCAGAAAGCCTTCCACAGCCCCATGCCCAGCGACAACCCCAGCGGGATACCCCCTCTTAACTCGGATACCGGTAAAGCGGAGACGATTATCACTATAAACTCTTTGGGCAGATTTCTCAAATGTTCCAGCAGGATATCAAACATGTCTGAATTTTTTAGAAAACACCGAAGCTATGAAACGCAGGAATCTTAATGTGTCGGTAAAAGGATTGATCTGGCTTTTTTGGCCGGCGTAAATTGTCTTCACCGGCACGGAAGCGATCCTGAAGCCGGCCCGCGAGGCCTTGATCAATATCTCGGATTCAGTCTCGAAATTGGACGTGCGCAGGTTAATCCTCTGGAAGACCGCTTTCTTGAGCAGGCGGAAACCACACTGGGTATCCGGGATACTCTGCCCGGAGATCAGGGATATCACCCAGGACATGAAACGGTTGGTCAGGATGCGCACAAACGGCATCCCCCTGGTCATCCCCATGCGGTTGCCGGCGACGATCCCGCAGTCTCCGGAAGACGCCTTTTGTATGAAAACCGGAATGTCCTCGGCTGAATGCTGGCCGTCACCATCCATGGTGATCGCCGCGTCAAAACCGTTGGAGAAAGCGTAAGAATACCCTTTAATCAGGGAGGCGCCTTTGCCGGAATTCCTCTGGTTGCTTAAGACGCGCGCCCCGCATCCCCTGGCTATCTGGGCGGTATCGTCTCTTGAGCCGTCATCCACCACTATCATGTCCAGGTCCATTGCCTTCACCTGGCCAAGCAGCCCGGCGATCGCCTTGGATTCGTTATAAGTCGGGATGATCACGCAAGTGCGCATTTTATTTTCATCCGATCCAGAACCTGCGGAAGACATACCACTGTTCCGGATATTTACGTATGTAATCCTCGAATATATTCCTGTACACCCTGATCAAGTCCGCGAGGTCTTTGGTTTTGTCCCCGCTGGGCTCAAACTCCACCGGGTCTTCAATCCGCAGGGTAAAGCTGTCATCGGGGTTCCTGATCATAAAACCCGGGACGATCCGGGCCCCGGTGAGCAAAGACAGGGCTGCCGGCCCCTCGGGAAAATGCATGGGCTTGCCGAAGAGTTCGATCGCGATGCCTTTATCGGTAAAATCCCTGTCCCCCACTAAGGCGACCATATGATTCTTTTTTAGCTCCGCGATACAGCTGCGCACGGCCTTGCCCATGGCAATGACATTGACCCCCTTATTCGCCCGCTGGGCGACGAAGAAATCGTCTACCTTCTTGTCCTTATGCGATAAGGCGACTGCCCAAAGTGGATAGCCCATCTGGGCCAGGACCACCCCGCCCAGCTCCCAGTTACCCAGGTGCATGGTCAGCACAACCACCCCTTTGCCTTCAGATAAGGCCCGGTCAAAAGCCCCCAGGTTTTCAAGCTTTATGTTCTTCCCGATATAGGCGCGGTCGAGTTTATCGAAACGGAAGAAATCAGTCAGGTACTTGGCGAAATTCCTGAAGACCATCCTGCTTGTCCTGGACAACTGCCTTTTCCCCATATCCGGGAAAATAACCCGCAGGTTGGCCTTGACGAATTTCCTGTCGCGGAACGCCAGGATATAATGCAGGTCCGCCAGGAAAACCGCGATAGCGTAAACTGCCTTCAGCGGAAGATTAAGCGCGATGAATTGGCCGAAACGGTAAATGTAATAATTTATCACTGGCTATATGCTTAAAAGGAGTTTGGCAATATCCATACTTGCATTCGGCCTGGCAATCCCGTCGGCGGCGGACTTTAACCGCTCCAGTTTTCCTTTGTTTTCCAGGAGCTCGTCGATTACCAAGTATACGTCTTTGGGTTCGTCGACTTCAACCGCCGCTCCTTTTTGCGTCAGGAAATTTGTATTATTAGCCTCCTGGCCGGGGATAGGCTTGACGATAACCATCGGCAGCCTTTCACTTAAAACCTCGGCCGTGGTCACCCCTCCCGGTTTTGAAATTATCAGGCTGGAGACATGCATCAGTTCGTGTATATTCTGCACGAAACCGAAGAGATGGATTTTCTTTTTGTATTTAGTAACCCTGGATTTAAGCGTTTTATAAAGCTTCTTGTTCGTGCCGGTAACGATCATCTCCTGGATATCATGCCGGGATTTTTCCAAGGACTTGACAATAGTCTTGATCGGGCCAAGCCCCTGTCCGCCGCCCATGATCAGGACTACCGGTTTTAACGGGTCAAGCCCCATCTGCTGGAATATCTGCGCCCGGTCATACTTCTGGTTGAATTTATGGTCAAAAGGGATGCCCAGGGACTTAATCTTGGAAGGGCAGACGCCTTTTGCCGCCAGGCGCTCGGAAACCTCCTGCGATGGGGTTATATAGTAATCGACGTTATCGTATACCCAGTATGAATGCGGGATATAATCGGTAAGCACGGCTACCAGTGGCAATGCCGAACCGTAAGCCTTTTTGTAATCAGCCACCATCCCGCAGGGAAAAGCCTGCGAACAGACGACCAGGTCTGGCTGGAAACGGTCAAAAAGCTTCTTGAGCTTCGGAGAATTCGATTTATGCACGCTCTTCTTGATCCTCTCCAGGCTCCTGGCCACCCTGGGATTATCGTAAAGATAATCCCAGATCTTGGGGGTATACTTGATCACCTCCATATAGATCCGATTGATCACCTTTTCCGATATGGGATTAGTGTAATTGAAAGCGTTGATATTCAGGATCTCGCATCCCGGGGAAAGCTCCTTCAAGGCCTTCTCCACGGCCAAGGTAGCGCTGCGGTGCCCGGAAACCTCGGAAATATACATCAGGATTATGCGCTTCGGATGCATATAGGTCAGATCCTGCCTTCCCTGCAAAGTTCAAGAAAAGTATCGGCGATCCGCGGGGAAAACTGCTTGCCGCTCAAGCTGGAAATTTCTTTCATCACTGCCTCTCTGGGTAAGGCCTGACGGTAAGGCCGGTCGGTGCTCATCGCGTCGAAAGAATCCGCAACGGAGATTATCGAAGCGATAAGCGGGATACTTTCCCCTTTCAACCCTTCGGGATACCCCCTGCCGTCAAAGCGCTCGTGGTGATACCTTACACCCGTCATCGCCCCTTCCAGTTCCTTTATCGGCTTAAGGATATTCACCCCGATCATCGGGTGCTCTTTGATGCGGTTACGTTCCCCGACGGTAAGTTCATGCCTTTTGTTCAAAATATGCTCCGGTACGCCGATCTTGCCGATATCGTGCAGGAGGCTGGCGATATGCAGGTTCTCCAGGAATTTTGAATCGAAATCCTTTCTGTTCTTTTGAGAAGCCCTGCGCGCGATTTCCAGGCTAAGGTTTGTCACCCGGGTGGTATGACCGTGGGTATAATGGTCTTTGGCCTCGATAGCCGCGGCCAGGGCTACCGTGGTACGCATGAACAATTGGTGTTTGCGGTCCAGTTCCACCCCCAGGTCCTTGAACAACTGGGCGTTTCTTACCGCCATAGTCACGTTGGAATTAAGGGCGGTAAAAAAACCAAGCTCATCGTCCAGGTAATTCCTGCCGTTAATCTTCCTCCCCAACAGCAGGATGCCCAACAGCTCATCGCGGAAATAACTGGGGATACAGACAACCGACTCCAGGAGTTCCATCTGGTACAAAACATGGCTCAACTGCTGTTTAACCTCCTGTTTTATCCCGGGGTTCTTTAAAACGGATTTTGCCTCAGAGAGCAGCAGGGCCTCCCTGCCGAATACCAGCTGGCTCATATGCGACTTGAAAAAACGTATGAGAACATCATCCTTATCGATATGTATCAGGCCCACGGGAATTTTCTTGCTCAACGACCCCCTGGAGACCGTAAGCGAATAACTGCCCTTCTCCCTGTCATGCAAAAAGAAGCTCGCGTGGGAAATCTTCGCCTTGCCCACCATCATACGCACCATCATCCTGATCAAAAGGTCGGGATCGTGAACGAAGATCATGTTCTTGGCTGCGTTCTCAAGTTCCTTTTTATAATCGATAGCCATATTGCGGGAGCCCCCGGGATAAGCTGTTTAAAACCAATATAATCATATATTTATACTAGAAAAACCGGGGATTGTCAAGGCGGGGCCGGGAATGAACTGCCTAGGCGGATCAGGAAGGTTATTTTTCGTTGATCACAGCCAGGATCTGCCCTGCTTCCACGCTGTCACCTTCTCTGTACATTATTTCCGATACCACTCCGGAACACGGGCTGGGCAGGTTAAACACCGACTTCTCGGTAGTAAGTTCCACAAGATCATCCTTTTCCTTAACCATCTCGCCTTCGCGGGCGAACCAATAAGAAACTACGGCCTTGGAAATACCTTCTCCTAATTCCGGCAAGACAACCTTTATCATATAGACCTCCGGGCTGTTAAAATTTAACTGATCGAATCGCGCAGGGATTCGGAAAGTGTGGGGTGGGCGAAAATTATTGAACGCAGTTGTTCAATCTCCATCCGCACGGATACCGCCATAGCCAGGACTGAAATGAGCTCGGTGGCCGATGGGCCGACGATGCATCCGCCGAGAATCTCCTGTGTATCCCTGTGAATGACGACCTTGATGAAACCGTCAGCTTTGCCGATAACCTTGGCCATTGCGCAGGCACGGAAATCGAATTTACGCACCTCGACGCTGGCCCCGGAAGACACCGCCTCCTCTTCGCTCAAACCCACACCGGCAGCTTCCGGATCGCAAAAAACGCATGACGGCACTATGTTATTGCCGACTTTGTCCTTGTTACCGGAAATCATATTCTCCACCGCCGCCGTTCCCTGGTAAGCCGCATAGTGCGCCAGCATAAGTTTGGCCGTGCAATCCCCGGCGGCATATACCCCGGGCAGGCTGCTCATCAGGTACTCATCGACCAAGATACCTTTTCCATCGGCTTTAACCCCGGCTTTATCCAACCCCAGTCCTTCGATGCTTGCCTGTCTGCCGACGCAAACCAATACTTTTTCATAAGCTCCCGTATCCACGGCAGAAAGCCCGGAACCGGTAAAAACCCCGATACCTTTTTTCTTGAACACAATTTCCATCTTCTTGGATACGTCCTTGTCCATACCGCTTAAAATAACCGGCATCTTCTCCAGGATGCTTACCTCAACCCCCAGGGCGTTGAACAGGCTGGCAAATTCACAACCGATAACCCCTCCGCCGACCACCAGCAGGGAACGCGGCAGGGACTTTAATTCAAGGATATCGTCGCTGGAAAGCACCCTTGAGCCGTCGAACCTCAACTGCGCCAATTCCGCCGGCCGGCTTCCCGTAGCAATAAGCACGAACCTTGCCGAAATAGCCCGGCCTCCGGCATTGACCTTGCCCTCCGGCAGGATCTCGGCGCTCGCATTGATAAGATCTACCCCGGAAAGCCTTGACTGCATCCCGGAGGACAAAACCTGGATTAAGTTATTTTTTCTTTCCTGGAATTTGTTAAAATCGAAACGGGGATTATCCGATTGCACGCCGAAAGAAGAGGAATCTTTAACAAGCGAATACGCCTTGGCAGAAGCAATCAAAGCTTTGGTAGGTATACACCCGCGGTTCAGACAGGTCCCCCCGACAGGCCCGCGTTCGATAAGGCAAACTTTCATACCCTTATCCTTGGCCTTTAAGGCGGCGTTAAAACCCGCCCAGCCCGCTCCAATAACCGCTAAATCATACATAGGCACTGGTTTAAACCGGCAGCCCTGCCGCTGCCTTAGCCACAGAATCAGCCGATTCGCGCAGCCTGGAAAACTCTTCTCCGGAAAGCTCCAGCTCGACGACATTCTCTATACCGTTCTTGCCCAGCCGGCAGGGCACTCCGATACAAGCGCCCTTGATCCCATACTCTCCGTTCAGGTAACTGCACAAACCGATTATGCGTTTTTCATCCTTTACGATTGCCCTGACAATCACGGCGATCGCCGCGGAAGGGGCAAAAAACGCGCTTCCCGTGCCGAGGCTGGCGACAATCTCCGCGCCTCTTCCGACGGTACGCTTAAGCAGAGAATTAACCTTCTCCTCGTTCATGAATTCATCCAGCGCCACCCCTTTTACCTTGGTAAAAGAAGGCAGGGGCATCATCCCTTCTCCGTGGGCGCCGATTACCATTGCCTCGATATCCGTGCATAAAACTCCCAGGTCCTGGGCAATAAGGTTGGCGAAACGCGCGGTATCCAGGCTGATCCCCATGCCGAACAATTTCTGGGGTTTAAAACCGGTGAGCTTTAAAGCGTAAAGAGTCATGATATCCAGAGGATTGGTCACTACCACCACGATGGCCCCGGCAGCCAGCTCCTTGATATTCAGGCAGACGTCTTTAAGGATCTGGGCGTTTTTAGCAAGAAGCTCCTCCCTGCTCATCCCCGGTTTGCGCGCCAGGCCGGCAGTGACCACTACGATGTCCGAGCCTTTGATCAGGCGGATATCGTCGCTGCCCCTGATATTATAATTGTATTTCAATAAAGGCCTGGCATCTTCCAGGTCAAGGGCCTTCCCGCATGCCAATCCTTTTACCACATCCAGGAGCAGGACATCACCTAATCCTTCCGCGGCGATACGCATAGCCGCCATACTGCCGACATTTCCAGCGCCAATAACGCTTATTTTCATACTATCCTTCAGTGTTGGTTTTTTATCTTCTTGATCACGGCATCCGCCATTTCCCTGGTCCCAACCGCGGACGGATCAAGCGGGTCGGCCTTCAAATCATAAGTAAGGTGCCTGCCCTCGGCGAACACGGCCTTAACGGCGTCTTCAAGGGCCGCGGCTGCTTTATTCTCCCCGATATGGCGCAGCATCAGGACCCCGGACAAGATCATTGCCGCAGGATTGACCTTGTTCAAGCCCTTGTATTTCGGGGCAGAACCGTGCACGGCTTCAAAGACCGCGCAATCGGCGCCGATATTGGCTCCCGGGGCCACCCCCAGCCCGCCGATCAGCCCCGCGCAAAGATCGGAGAGAATATCGCCGTAAAGATTAGGCAGGAGCAGGACATCGTATTTATGCGGCTTGGTCACCAGCTGCATCGACATATTATCCACGATCGCGTCTTCAAAATCCACCCTCCCGGAATAACCCTGGGCGACATCCCTGAATGTCTTCAGGAAAAGCCCGTCGGTGAACTTCATGATGTTCGCCTTATGCACACAGGTAACTTTCTTGCGCCTGTTCTGCAGCGCGTATTCAAAAGCGAACTTCGCTATCCTTTCCGTTCCGGAAACGGATATAGGCTTGATACTGATCCCTGAATCCGGGCGTATTTTTTTACCGGAATCGCTTTCGATCCGGCAGATCAAATCCCTGGTCTGCGGCTTGCCTTCTTCGAACTCCACGCCCATATACAGGTCTTCGCTGTTTTCTCTGACGATCACCAGGTCGATATCGCTGAACCTGCTCCGGATGCCTGGGTAGCTTTTTGCCGGGCGAACACAGGCAAAGAGTTCAAGCGCCTGACGGATAGCCACATTCACCGAACGAAAACCCGTCCCCACAGGCGTGGTGATCGGGCCCTTAAGCGCGACTTTATTCTTCTTGATTGAATCCAGGACGGACTGCGGAAGCAATTCACCGGTTTTCTCGAATGCATCGCTCCCGGCAAGCACCTCATCCCATTCGATATCCACCCCGGCAGCCTCGATACACCTGACAGCTGCCTGGGAAACCTCGGTACCGATCCCGTCACCGGGAATCAAAGTGATCTTATGTTTCATCTTAAACTTTCAGCTCTCCGTGTTTCTTGTAATAATTGACTATCCCGCCTTCGCTCAAGAGATCCTGCATAAACTTAGGCAGGGGTTTGATCTTCAAGTCTATCCCCTTAGTCAGGTTTTTTACCACCCCGTTGTCCAGGTCGATCTTAAGCTCATCCGCCTCGTCAATCTTGGAGGTATCGGTTTCAATAAGCGGCAGGCCGATATTGAAACTGTTGCGGAAGAATATCCTGGCAAACTGGGGAGAAAGCACCGCGACAATCCCCGCTTCCTTGATCACCAGCGGAGCCTGCTCGCGGCTTGAACCCATCCCGAAATTATTTCCGGCGACAATGATGGACTTGCCGGCAGTGATCTTCTTCGGAAAATCCGGGTCGATATCTTCCATTATATGCTTGGCCAATTCGGATAAATCCGTAATCGCGAACTTGTATCTTCCGGAAATGATGAAATCCGTATTGATGTTGTCTGCCAGCTTAACGCTTTTGCCGTTCAAGATCATAGTTGTTTGAACTCCTCCCTGTTCTTGGCCTTGGAAATAGCCATATCCAGAGTGATCAATCCTTTTTGATGCAGTTCTTTCAGGGATTTATCCATAGTGCACATACCGTGCTGCGAACCGGTCTGCATAAGAGTGGGGATCTGCTCGATCTCCTGCTCGCGGATAAGATTGCGGATCCCCGGAGTAGCCACCATCACCTCGCTACACAAGACCCTCCCTTTGCCGGAAATATGCGGCAGAAGAAGCTGCGAAATCACTCCCTGCAGGCAGTCGGAAAGCTGCATCTTTACCTGCGTCTGCTGATGCGGAGGGAAGACATCGATGATCCTGCCGATAGTCTGGGGCGCATCCGGCGTATGCAATGTAGCCAGCACAAGGTGCCCTGTTTCAGCGGCAGTCAAAGCGGTAGAGATCGTCTCCAGATCGCGCATTTCCCCCACGACAATAACGTTGGGGTCCTGGCGCAGGGCATGCCTTAGCGCCTGCGCGAAAGAACGCGTATCGGCATAAACTTCCCTTTGTTTGACTACGCTTTTCTTATTGGAAAAAACAAACTCGATGGGATCCTCGATACAAGTGACCAGGCAGGACTTATTGGAGTTGATATGGTTTATCATTGCCGCCAGGGTAGTGGTCTTTCCCATCCCGGTAGGCCCGGTAACCAAGACAAGCCCGTTCGGTTTATCCGCCAGGTCCAGCACGATTTTCGGCAGCCCCAATTTGCTGAAATCCGGTATCTCCAGGGGTATGCGCCGGAAAGCGGCCTCCACGGACCCTTTCTGGGTATGTATGTTCACGCGGAAACGGTCAAGCTCGGGCAGGGCCAACGAAAAATCCAGCTCCAGTTCGCGTTCGAATATCTCTTTCTGGGCATTGGAGAGTATCCCGTAAACCAGCCTCTTCAAATCCGGTTTGTTCAGCTTCTCCAGCTCGGTACGCACCAGCCTGCCGTCGATCCTCAAGATCGGAGGCTCGTTCTCGGTGATATGCAAATCCGATGCGCTCTTCTCGATACACATCAAAAGTAAATCGCGAATCTCCATATCTCCCCCTTGTCTAGAAATATTCCCTCGGGTCGCTTATATAACCCTTGATTGCCGAAGCCGCCACCGTAGCCGGCGAGGCCAGGTAGATAAAAGCCGAAGGGTTGCCCATCCTGCCCTTGAAATTGCGGTTAGCCGTGGAAATAACCGATTCTCCGTCAGAAGGAACCCCGTTGTGCGTGCCCACGCATGGGCCGCACCCCGGAGCGACTATCGCCGCTCCCGCCTTGATAAATGTATCGACCAGCCCTAATTTCAGGGCGTCCATGTAAACCTGGCGCGAACTCGGGGCGATAATCATCCTGACTTCCGGATGCACCTTGCGCCCCTTAAGGACCTTGGCCGCCGCCCTAAGGTCATCGATCCTGCCGTTGGTACAGGTGCCCAGGAATGCCTCGTCAATCTTTACCTCTTTCAATGACACCGCCTCGGCGGTATTATCCACGCTATGCGGTTTGGAAACCATGGGTTTGAGTGCGGAAACGTCGAATTCGTGCACACTCTCATAGGACGCGTCGTTGTCGGCACGAACCTCTTCAAAACGTTTACCCTTGCCCGTCCTTGCCTTAAGCCAATCAATGGTTTTCCTGTCGACAGGCATAAACCCGGCCTTTGCCCCCAATTCCACAAGCATATTGCAGATAGTGAAACGGCCGTCCATATCCATATTATCGATCAGCGGCCCGGAAAATTCAACCGCTTTATAAGTCGCTCCGTCGCTTTTGAGCTTTCCGGCAATATGCAATATCACATCCTTGGCAAAAACACCCTTCGGCAATCTGCCCTTGATTACAATCTTCATCGTGGCCGGCACCTTGAACCAGTTTCTGCCGGTAGCCAGGGCGATCGCCAGGTCGGTCGAGCCAACCCCGGTAGAGAAAGCGCCGATAGCCCCGTAAGTACAGGTATGCGAATCCGCCCCCAGCACCAGGCTGCCGGGAAGGACATTGCCCGATTCGGGGATAACCTGATGGCATACCCCGCAGCCGATATCGAATAAACCGGTGTTAAACGATTGAGCGAAATCTCGCATTTTCTTGTGCACCCGGGAAACCCCCTCGCTCGGCGAAGGAGCGCTATGGTCGATGACCATACAAAAGCTGGTTTTGAAATCCTTTATCCCCATCTCCTTTACCCTGTCGATAATTATCGAAGATGTGCCGTCCTGGCCAAAGGCAAAATCCACTTTGCAGACGGCGAAATCACCCGCGCGCAAATCTTTACCTGAATGCCTGCTTAATATTTTTTCCGCTACCGTCATTCCCATCCTGCCACCTTAACGCTGCGCCCCGAGCTTACCAACCCATTTTTCCATCCTGTCCATGCCCTTTTTTATTTCTTCCATGCCTGTAGCAAAACTTATCCTTATATAATCATCCATGCCGAAGCTTCCTCCGGGAATCACGCTGACATATTCTTCATCGAGCAGCCTGGCGGCGAATTCCATAGAATCAAGCCCTGTCCTGGACACATCGCAGAACATATAAAAAGCCCCCCGGGGAAGGATAAAACTCAACCCGGCGATCCCCTTTAACCTTAAAGCAAGATAATCCCTCCTCTGCTGGAATTCTTTGCACAATTTAGACGTAAAATCTTCAGGAGCGGATAATGCCGCCGAGGCGGCTTTCTGGGCGATGGAATTCGGATTAGAAGTGGAGTGGTCCTGGAGGTTCGATATGGCATTGGCCACGTCGTTGGGAGCCCCAAGGTAACCGACTCGCCATCCGGTCATCGAATAACTCTTCGAGAAGCCGTTGACCGTAACAGTCAAATCGTATATGTCTTTATTAAAACTGGCGATAGATTCATGCCTGGCGCCGTCAAAGATGATCTTCTCGTATATCTCGTCGCTGATCACGAAAATATTCTTCTCGACGCAGATTTTGGCGATATCCTCCAGCTCGGAGCGGCTGTAAACAGAACCCGCGGGATTAGAAGGGCTGTTGATGATCAGGACTTTTGTCTTGGGGCTGATATGTTTGCTAAGGTCGGTAGCGGTGATCTTGAAGTCGTTCTTCGCGCTGGTCTTGATAAAACGCGGCGCCCCCTGGCAAAGATTGACCATTTCGGGATAGCTAACCCAATACGGCAGGGGGATGAGCACCTCATCCCCCCTGTTCACCAGGACCATCAGAGCGTTATAGATGCTGTGCTTGGCCCCGCAGGAGACAATAACCTGCCCCGGAGCGTATTCTAGGGAATTATCTTTCTTGAATTTATGGCAGATGAGCTTCTTTAGCTCCGGGATACCCGTGGTGGGGGTATATTTGGTAAAACCTGATTTTATAGCCTCGATCGCGGCATCCTTGATGAAATCAGGAGTGTCGAAATCCGGCTCCCCCGCAGCGAAAGTAACTATATCCTTGCCTTCGCTTTTAAGCTTTTTAGCTTTGGATGTTATAGCAAGGGTCGAAGAAGGATTTATCTTTTTTAAACGTTCCGCAAGCCTTGTATCTATTTTCATATAAGTATTTCATTACTTACGGCGTATCGGTTTTCTTCCTGAATATGCCCCTGATCCCTCCGATGAACTTCTTCTGCGGCTTCTTTTCCTTCGCGGGGATCGCCTTCTCCTTGGCTGGAGCCTCTGGCTTCTTTTCATCCGCGGGTTTATCTTTCGCCTGGCTGGCCTCGGTCGCCTCTGCCTCCGGAAGCGCTGTCCCTTGAGGTTTTTCTTCTTTAGCCTTCGCGGGCTTTACCTTTTTCGTTTCCTTCTTTTTTATTTCGGTAAGCTCGAAAATCACCACCTCGGCATCATCTCCGCGGCGCTTTCCAAGGCTGATTATCCTGGTAAATCCGCTGTCGCGCTTGGAAAAACGCGGGCCGATCTCGTTAAAAAGAACGGCTACTAATTTATGATCGCCCAGGATGCTCTGCGCCCTCCTGCGGGCAAAAAGGGTGTTATCCTTTGCCAACGATATAAGTTTCTCAACCGTCTGGCGGCAGGCCTTGGCCCTGGCGGAAGTGGTCCTGATACTTTGATTGATAATCACGTTCCTCGCCAAACTCCTGACGGTAGCCTTATGCCAGCTGGTAAAACGGTTCAATTGCAGTCTTCTTTTCGCGTGTCTCATCGTATTTTTAACCCTTCTTTAATTTCTTGGAATCTACCTGCATCCCCAATGTGACTCCCATGCCCATGAGCAATTCCTGGATTTCGGTAAGGGATTTCTTGCCGAAATTCTTGAAGTTGAGCAATTCGTCTTCGCTCTTCTTAACCAGGTCGGCGATGGTCTTAATCCCGGCCTCCCTCAAGCAGTTGGAGCTTCTCACCGAAAGTTCCAGCTCTGATATCGGCAGCCTTAATTTTTCATACAGGGCTATCTCCTCTTTGGTCATCTCCGGTTCTTCCTCGACGATATCCTCGGGTAA
Source organism: uncultured Planctomycetales bacterium (assembly GCA_964572435.1). Taxonomy (GTDB): domain Bacteria; phylum Omnitrophota; class Gorgyraeia; order Gygaellales; family Profunditerraquicolaceae; genus UBA6249. The sequence goes on from CAZNGC010000012.1 coordinate 15,671, forward strand.
CTGGCCGAAGTTGACGAAGATATCCAGATGCCTCTGCAGGATATTGGAAGCGTAAAGCAGCGCGTCCTTGGGGTTGATACTCCCGTTGGTCCATATCTCGACAATCAGCTTGTCGTAGTCGGTACGCTGGCCGACGCGGGTATTCTCCACGTAATAATTGATCTTCTTGACAGGAGTAAAGACCGAGTCGATAGGAATGAACCCCGCGGACTGGTCTTCTTTCTTGTTCAGTTCAGCGGGCACGTAACCCCTCCCGCGGGAAACCTCCATCTCGATATTCAGTTTGGTATCCTTGGTAAGAGTGGCGATATGCAGCTCCGGGTTGATTATCTCGATTGTCTCGTCGGCCTCGATATCCTTGGCCTTTATCTCGCCTTTCTTGTCGGCCTTCAGGTAAATAGTCTTCGGTATCTTTGAATGCGAATTAATGATCAGGCTCTTGATATTCAGGATTACCTCCGGGACATCCTCGAGCACGCCGGGTATCGCGGAGAATTCATGCGAAACACCGGCTATCTTCACCGCGCTGACCGCGCTTCCTTCGATGGAAGAAAGCAGGACCCTTCTTAAGGAATTGCCCAGGGTCACCCCGTATCCCCTCTCAAAAGGAGCGGCAATGAATTTTCCGTATGTATCGGTATATGTCGCTTCATCGCATTCAAGCTTCTTGGGAAACTGAAAATCTCTCCATTTTATACCCATTTATTTTCTCCTTTATCTTTTATCCGGAAAACCCCGCCCGGTGCCTGAAGCCGGGATCATCCTTAGATGTTTATTTAGAATACAGTTCGACGATTAACTGTTCCTGGATCGGCTGCTGAATATCGGATTTCTCCGGAAGCCTCAAGATCTTCCCTTTTAAGTCCGCGGCGGAGAACTCGATCCAGCTGGGAACAGTCCTGTCTTTGGAAAATTCCAGGTTTTCTTTTAATTTATTCCTGATTCGATCCTTGGATTTAACTTCTACCAGGTCGTCTTTATCAACCAGGAAAGAAGGGATATTCACCCTGCGGGCATTTACCGTAATCAGGTTATGCCTGACTATCTGGCGGGCCTGCGTACGCGAAACACCCAGCCCCATACGGAAGACAACGTTATCCAGCCTGCGTTCCAGCAATTGCAGGAGCACCTTGCCGGTTACACCCTTGGACCTGGAGGCCAGCTTGAAATATTTACGGAACTGCTTTTCCATGACCCCGTAGATCCTTTTAACCTTCTGTTTCTCCCTCATCTGCAGACCGTAGTTGGAAAGTTTCTTTCTCTTGCCTTCTCCGTGCTGCCCCGGGGGATAAGCCCTCTTGTTGGCCGGGCATTTATCAGCCTGGCATTTGACCCCTTTCAGGAAAAGCTTCTCGCCTTGCCTGCGGCACAACCTGCAAACTGCACCAGTATAGCGACCCATAAATTAAACTCTCCTTTTCTTCTTAGGACGGCAACCATTATGAGGAATTGGAGTCACATCCTTGATTAAAGTTACCACCAACCCGGCGGACTGAAGTGCGCGGATTGCCGACTCCCTGCCGAAACCCGGGCCCTTAACGTAAACTTCCACCTCTTTCAACCCAACTTCCTTGGCCTTCCTGGCGGCGTCTGTCGCGGCCACCTGTGCGGCAAAAGGCGTGGATTTCTTCGAACCGCTGTAACCGACATTGCCGGGAGCGCTCCAGGCTATCACATTACCCTGCTTGTCGGTTATGCTGATAATCGTATTATTAAAACTTGCCTGGATATGCGCGACACCGCTGGTTATACCCTTAGCAATCTTTCTCTTTTTCGCTTTATCTTTTGTTGCCATATGCTATCCGCTCCTCTTATTTGCCCGCGGGCTTGGCGGACTTTGCCGGTTCCGCCTTCTTGACCACCGCCAGGTTTACTCTCTTTTTGCCCTTTCTTGTGCGGGCATTGGTACGCGTACGCTGGCCCCTTGCCGGCAGGCCTTTTTTATGGCGCATGCCTCTCCAGGAACCGATATCCATAAGCCTCTTGATGTTCTGGGATATATCGCGCCTCAAGTCTCCTTCTATCTTTAAATTCCCCTTCTGCAGTAGGGCGGTCAGGCGGGAAATCTCCTCTTCGCTTAAATCCTTTGCCCGCTTGTCCGGGTTAATACCGGCCTCTTTCAACACGACATTAGACAGTGCCCGTCCGATCCCGTAAAAATACATCAGGGAAATCTCTATTCTCTTTTCCTTAGGTATATCGATACCCATAATCCTTGGCATATTATCTCCTTACCCAAAAGGGTAGACCTTGAAACAGTTAACCCTGTCTTTGTTTATGTTTTGTGGTAGTGCAGATCACCCGCACTACGCCTCTTCTCTTGATTATCTTGCACTTGTCGCAAATCTTGCGGATCGACGCTTTAACTTTCATTTTACCTCACCCTAAAAGTAATTCTCCCGCGGCTTAAGTCATAGGGAGAAAGTTCGAGTTTTACCTTGTCCCCCGGCAGTATCCTGATAAAATTCATGCGCATTTTACCGGAAACATGCGCCAGGACCACATGCCCATTCTCCAGCTCTACCTTGAACATCGCGTTGGGTAAAGCCTCGATTATTTTTCCTTCTGTTTCGATCAGGTCTTCTTTAGGCATATCAACTTGTCAGTATTACCGGGCCTTTTTCCGTGATTGCTACCGTATGCTCAAAATGTGCCGATGCCAGCCCGTCCCTGGTTACCGCGGTCCAGCCGTTCCTGCACATGCGGCATTCCCAGGTTCCCGTATTCACCATCGGCTCGATAGCCAGGACCATTCCATTCTTCAAAAGCGGGCCCAGGTGCGCCGGACCGAAATTCGGGATTTCCGGTTCTTCATGCAAGGCCTCTCCTATACCGTGGCCCACGAAATTCCTCACCACCGAAAACCCGTTGCCTTCAACGTAACTCTGGATACTATGAGAAATATCCCCCAGGTAATTCCCCGCTCGGGCCTGCTTGATGCCTTCTTCCAAGGATTTCCGGGTTACCTCGATCAACTTCCTTTTGGCCTCGCTGACCTTGCCCACGGCTAAAGTCAGCGCCATATCCGCGAAATACCCCTGGAAATTCACCCCCAGG
>CAZNGC010000013.1:0-18068 GCA_964572435.1 uncultured Planctomycetales bacterium
GGTAAGGGGTTTGGCTCCGCATTGCCTTGGGCAGATTTCACACGACTCATGGCGGGAAAAAATCTTTTCCCTGGCCAGCTTTAACCCGCCATTGCTAGCAGATTCAATGTACGCCGGAGAACCCGCAATCATGGCAGGCGAAGCCTCCTGATTTGATTGAATATACCGATATACTCCGCGCAGCAGTAATCCGGATATGTCCAATCGTTAGGGGTAAATGTCCCGCCGCGGTAAGTAAGAGTTATCTCGGCAAAGATACCTTTGCGCAGGTATATTCTATGGCTGTAATCCTTGGTCGAAGCAAGCACTAATTTAGCCGGGTCGATGTAGCCTGGATCAATATTCACCCTGCGCATCCCTGAATCCAGGAACCTGGATTCCAGCCTGTTAGTATACAATTTTATCCTGTAGAGTTCTTCTATGGAAACAAGCTTGGCGAAACTGATAAATCTTCTCTTTAACCCTGCGCCCATTTCCTTTTCATAATACGAAGTGTTTTTGAAATCGATCGGCCCGGATTCAAAATCAACCTTGCCGAACCTTTTCTTGAGCATATTCCTTGATTCGACAAAAAAGGCTTCATCTTTGTAGATGAAGCCGACGATAAGTTTTACCAGCGGATTGCGTTTTCTGACTTTTCCCACGAAAAAATTCTCAAGGTAAGAAACGGCTTATATATGCAGAAATCTTCTTGCGCTGCTCTGCGCGCATCTGATTGAAAAATATGGCGATGTTGAAACCTCCCCTGTCCACGTCCTCGCTGCGCACAACCACCCCCCGGCATTCGACAATGGTATTTTTACCTTCAGAGCTCTTGCAGGGAAGGCTAAGCTTGACTGAAATCTTCGTAAAAGGAGGTATATACTTGTTCAGGTGGCAGTAAGCCCCCACGCAGCTTATGTTGTGTGTAATCGTGGAGAAATCATAACCGTTTACGGCTAACCTAAACGGCAACTTATGATCCAAACGCGGATGTACCCTGCGTTCACTCACCATCTTCATTATTTTTTCTCTTCCGCGGGAGCGGATTTTAACTTAGCGATGGATGCCCGCCAGCATTTCTTGGTGCAATAGAACAAGCCGTCACGGTAATATTTCTTCAGCTTCTTGATAAGTTTATTACAAGCCGGGCAGTTAGTCTGTTTCTCCGCCTTCGGCTTTGCTCCCTCCTGCGCTTCTTTCACCGCTTCAGGTGCCATTTGTTGTTTTCCTTTCGTCTTGACTGATATTAACCCAACTGCATGTTCACAAAATCTTTCAGATAATCTTTTTCAAGCCTGTCAAACTCCATAAACTCCACACCCGTCTGCTTACGGTCAGAATGCGCTATTGGCACCGACCAGGCTATCCTGCCCAACGGCCTGAGTACACGGTTTAAAACATTGATTTCAAGCATGACAAAGGTAGCGGTGGGAATAAATTTCTCACTGGTGAATCTCAAACCTCCGCAGCTGATATCGTTTCCCAATACGTTGTCAAAATCCGGCTTCCCCCTGACCTGATAACGTATCCGGGAACGAAAATCCACCCGCGGAAAAACCCGATTCTCTTTGGTGTTCGCCAAATTTGCCATTTGTGCCTTTATTTTTGAGGCAGCCGTGGCTGTTTATCTTACCTCTAAACGGAGAATATAACATATATTCACGGCTATGTCAATACTTTGCGCCGCCGGGCTTCGGCCCCGGGTCAACCCCTTTTCCCACAGGGGATTATCCTTGCCAGTGACTCTTTTATCTGCTCCAGGGGTATATCGCTAACCACAACCGGCCTGGAGATCCCGCGAAGCAAAACCAGTTTGTTCCGTTTTCCGGAAAATTTTTTGTCATGGTAATAAGCCTCAACAATCCTTTCCATGGGCAAACCCTTGAGCCTTGATGGCAGGCCGTAAGAAACAATCAGTTCCTCGATATCAAGAACGGCCTTCTCCCCGATAAAACCCAATCTACGGCTTAAATCTGAAGCAGCGATCATACCCAGGGCCACCGCTTCCCCATGATTATAACTCTTATATCCGCACGCTGACTCTATCGCGTGAGCGAAGGTATGGCCGAAATTCAATATAGTCCTTAAACCCAGCAGCTCTCTTTCGTCCCTGCCGGCTATCCGGGCCTTGATCACGCTGCAGGCGCCGACTATCTTCTCAAGCGCTTGCGGATTGGCTGAAAGGATGCTCCTTCTATTTGCCTTAAGATAACCAAACAACGCGGTATCTTTGATCAGGGCGTATTTAATCACTTCGGCCATTCCCGAGGAAAGCTGCCTCCTGTCCAGGCTCTTCAGAAAACCGATTTCGCTGAATACCATGGCCGGCTGGTAAAACGCGCCAACCAAATTTTTCCCCAAATCCAGGTCAACCGCCGTCTTGCCTCCGATAGCCGAATCCACCTGGGCAAGCAAAGTCGTAGGGACCTGCACGTAGGCAATCCCCCGCTTATACACCGAGGCGACAAAACCCGACAGATCCCCGATTACCCCGCCTCCAAAAGCAATAATAAATACCTTTCTTCTACAGTCAAACCTGGCCAGGTCCTTGATCACCTCGCCGGCTTTCTCCAGAGATTTGCTTCTTTCGCTGTCCGAGACGGTTTTAAAACGGAAATTGAATCCCCCACGGCGCAGCAGGCCGGAAAGCTCCTTTCCATACTTGCCCTTGATCAGGGGATTGGTAATGATATAAGCATCCCGTCCAATATTCAATCCGCGCAGGAATAACGGGAACTTTCCGATTATCCCCTTGCCGATTATTATATCGTAGGAACGTTTGCCTAATTTTAAGGTTACCTTGCGCATTTTAAGAACCTATACCCATCGACCTGATGACAAATGCCACCATCGGCCACAAGAAACGGTCAAAAGCGCCGAACCAGATAAGCGCGAAAAGAACAATGAAACCGTAGCGCTCCAGGCTGATATAACAGCGGGCTAAACCATCCGGCAACAACCCCATCAATACCCGCGAGCCATCCAGCGGCGGAATAGGTATGAGATTGAATAAAGCCAGGACAACATTGATCAGCAATAAGTTCAAGAGCAGATAAGCCGCGATACCCCCTACCGGGATGAATTTAAGCACCTGCGCGATAATAAAAGCAAGGATGAAATTGGCAAGCGGGCCGCTCAACCCTATCCAGATAATATCCTTTTTGGGATTTCTCAACGAAAGGTAATTTACGGGGACCGGCTTAGCCGCCCCAAAAACAAAACTTCCCGAACTGGATATAAAAAGTACCAGCGGCAGCAGTATTGTCCAGAAGAAATCGATGTGCGCCAGAGGATTGAGAGTAAGCCTGCCGCTAAATCTGGCTGTAGGATCCCCCAGCTTATAGGCAGTCAGGCCGTGCGCGAATTCATGCACGGTCATCGCTATCAACAGAAGAGAGAACGAAACGGCGAATGAAACGATCAGGTGCTGGAAGCTCAATTCAATACCTCGATAAGATCCGCCTCTATAATCGGATACTTATTATTCTCGGGGTTGATTATCTTGCCGGTAACCCTGACTTTATGGCGGTTAAGGCTGTTTAAGCCCTTGCGGTCACCTTTGAGGAAATACACCTTGTTATCGGCGGTAACCAGTTTATGCGTGGCCTTGCGCCAGAGAACCATCCCGTATGGGCTTACAGTCCCCTCGGCAATTATATTCCCGGAGGCCTGCGTGTAAACGACAGACGGGCAAGCGGCCGGAGCAGGGGCCGAAACCCGGGATTTCTCAAGGACGACAATCTCCTTGTTAACGAATTTTTTGTTTATCCAACCGTAACTCTGGTGCACCGGAACAATCCTGTACCACCCTCCATCAACTCCGGTAACCTTTATCACGGTCCCTTTTTCAGCCTGCCCGAGAATCCAGGATGATTCATCCGGGCCGAGGCGGATATTCACCTTGTCGCCGGTGACCTTAGCGCTCTCGCATTTATCCGGAAGGGTATCAATACACTGGACAAAATCCTTGTTTATATAAGAAGGCGCTTCTGCCGGCAAGCATATCCTGTACCAATCGTAAGCCTCGGAAACCACTTCCACCAAATCCCCTTTTTTCAGCGCGCATATGGCCTTGGAACTTACCGTGGCGTCCGCGCGCACGTTGATTTCTCCGGCGTTGACCTGGCCGGTGAAGACAACAAAATCCTCCGCCCAAGCGCAAAACGCAAACGCGAGAACCAATACCAAACCGGTCACGGCCGACTTAGCTTTCAATATGAACATCGTATTATTTCTTTTCCTGGGCCTTTGGCGCGGCTTTCGCGTCTTTAGAGGCCGCTCCTGCAGGAGCGGCGCCGGCTGCCGCAGGGGCTGCCCCTTCGGCAGTTGTCTCGGCTTTAGCCTTCTCTTTCTTGATCTTGATCTTCAAGGCCTTTATCTTCGGCAGGCCGTATACCGAGTCGCCTTCTTTCCACTTTCCTTTTTCATGCATCTGCCTGATGCGCTCGGTGCGCTTCAATACCGAACGCGACATCTTGTCTTTTTCCGACAGGACTAATGACGGGTGAATTGACATTATCTCATAACCTCCTTATGCGGCAACCTGCGTAGGTTTTCTGCAACTGGTTCAGCAGGGGTTGCGCGCTCTCTTGATTAGAAAATTTGCCTACGCACAAAATAATATAACTTCCTTTAGCAAAAGCCAGCGGGGCTAATCCTTTAGCCGCCAAGAGCTGGGCGTGACGCAGGGCCTGAGCCCGGTTCTTGAATGCCCCGACCTGGATAGTATAACCTGATACCTCGGTATTCCCGGCGGCAGCCAGCGTCCTGCGCCGTCCGCTCTCCACCCCGAAAGAAAATGAGACAAGCCCCAGCAGGACCATCCCCATGATAACGAGAAGGGCTTTCTCGTATCCCCGGATACGGGTAAAAAACGGCTTGCCCGGATTATGCGGCTTGTAACCGCCCCCCTCCATATCCTGGGTAAAAAGCTCGCTCTGGGAATAACCCTGACTTTCCGCCATATCCGTCATTAAGATTTACAGTTGTCCTGCTGCAGGTAGACCCTTTTATTGAATCTTTGGATTACCTTCATGAACGCCTCGACTATCTTCGGGTCAAACTGGGTACCGCTCTTCTTCCTGATCTCTTTCAGCGCCGAATCGATATCCATTCTCTGCCGGTAAGGCCTGCCGTAAACCATCGCTTCAAAAGCGTCCGCCACAGACATGATCCTGGCGCACAACGGAATCTGGCCGCCCTTCAGGTGCGAAGGATACCCTGTACCGTTATACTTCTCATGGTGGTGCATGATAATCGGGATAACCGGACGCAGTATCTGTAAAGGCCTTAAGATCTGCGCCCCTTTTACCGGATGCCTTTTAATAATATCATATTCCTCTTCGGTAAGCTTCGTCGTCTTGGTAAGGATCTCGGAAGGGATGTCGATTTTACCGGTATCATGCAAGAGGCTCGCGTACTTCAGGCTTTCAATCTGTTTTTCCCCAAGATGCATTTCACATCCCAGCGCGCAGACCAGTTTGCTGAATTGAGGAGAATGCGTATATTCCCTTGGCACGCGGGTATTCAAAAGCGTAAGCAATGCCTTGATGCTTCCAAAGACTATCTTCTGCTGCTCGTCGTAAAGCTGCAGGTTCTTGATGCCGATTACCGCCTGCTCCGCCATATTCATGAGCATTTCCTGGTCGAACTTTTCAAAAACCCTCTGCCCGCGGGCGCGCTTGATTATGATAAAACCTATGACGTCTTCGCAGATAAGCGGGACACCGAGAAGGTTACGTTTGATTATCGCCGAGGATGTCTTGACTATTTTCTTCTCGACTGGGCCGCTAAGCTTCGAGCGTTTATCGATAACCAGCTTCTTGTTATCCACGATCAGGCATTTAACGCTTGAAAACTTCTTGTTCGGCTCCAGCAGGACAATCAGGCAATACTGGGCGTTAAAGAACTGGCAGAATAACCTGCCCATCCGGCTGGTCAACTCTTTCAGCTCATAAGTTGAATTGAGCAAGCGGTAAATACTGTGCACCGCGGAAACCAGAAACCTATACTTTTTCGTATGGGTCGAATAATCTCTTGTACTCATCCAATGCGCAGCGGTCGGTCATTCCTGCGATATAATCACAGACAACCCGCTTTACTCCTTCTTTGGAGATCCTTAACTGGATCTCGGCCGGCAATTGCCCCGGCCTGGCAGTATACTCGCAGAAAAGCTCCCGTATAAAACGCTTGGCTTTAGTACTCATGCGGCTAACCCTATAATTATGGTAAAGGTTCTGCATGAGGAATTGCCTAAGCGGCTTTCTTAACTGTTTGACGTCTTCGCTGAAATCCACCAGCTTATAATCGATTTCCCGCAGGCCGGAATAATCCTTGATCTCAAGCCGCTCGATCGCCTTGCGCGTATTCTCGATCAGGTCGGTGACCTGCAGGTCGATCAACCCGCGGATCACCAAGTATTTCCGTCTGTTCAAATCAATTTTAGCATATTTCTGGTTAATTTTGCGATTTATTTTTTCCCAAATCTCCAAACCTTTAAGGTCATCCTCTTTTATCAGCCCGGATGTCAGGCCGTCGTCCAGGTCATGATTATCGTAAGCGATCTCGTCGGCGGCATCCACCAGTTGGGTCTCCAGAGAAGGCATCCTTTCAGGGAAAAACTCTTTTATCTTAACCGCTATGTCGAAGACCGAAGAATGTTTGACTATCCCCTCCCTCACCTCCCAGCTCAAGTTCAATCCGCGGAATTCCGGGTAGCGCTCCTCGAGGTAATCGACAACCCTTAATCCCTGCAAGTTATGATTGAACCCCCCGCTGTCTGCCATAAGCTCGTTAAGGATATCCTCGCCAGCGTGCCCGAACGGAGTATGCCCGAGATCATGGGCCAGGGCGATAGCCTCGGTTAAATCCATGTTCAGGCGTAATGCCCAGGCGATGGTCCTGGCTATCTGGGAAACTTCGATACTGTGGGTAAGGCGCGTACGGTAATAATCCCCTTCATGGTTTACAAAAACCTGCGTTTTATACTCGAGCCTCCTGAAAGCGGCGGAATGCACTATCCTATCCCTATCCCGCTGGTAACATGACCGGTAGGGATGTTCATCTTCCTTGTGCGCCCGCCCGAGGGAATCGCGGCTTTTTACCGCGTACGGCGCGAGGAACTTATCTTCGAATTCTCTTAATCTGTTTATCGGCATTTTGCAAAAGCCCGGATAATTCATCCAGGGACTGTGAAATAACCTTGGTATCGGAAATAACCGGCATAAAATTGGTATCGCCGAGCCAGCGCGGGACGATATGAATATGCAAATGCCCGGCGATCCCGGCCCCGGCAACCCGGGTAAGGTTTACCCCTATATTGTAACCCTGCGGCTTGAGCACCTTGCTCAACAAGGACTTTGCCCTCTTTAAAGATTCGAATATATCCGCCGCCTCTTTTTGCGATAATTGCGATATGTCGCTGATATGCCTCAATGGAGCCACCAGCAGATGCCCGTTGTTATAGGGATATATATTCAGCATGGCCAGGCTGTACTTCGCCTTAAAGATCACCCTGTCCGCGGAAAGGCTCTTGGCCGCCTTGCAAAAAATACACCCCTTGGCCTGTTTTACACTGACGTAATTAATCCTCCAGGGGGCCCAAAGCTTTTCCATATCAAATCTTGATTATCCTGGCGTTTATTTCTTTGCCGAGTTCGATTATCCCGTAAGAATTGTAGTCTGCGGTAAGGTCGGTAGCGCTTCCAGGATTGAAAAAAAGGACATTGCCGATAAACTCGTTCATCGCCTTATGGGAATGCCCGAAGACAACGATATCGGGCTGGGCATCCTTAAAGAATTCCTTGAGATAACCCACCAGGCCCAGGGGAGCTCCCTGGCCGTGAGTAAGGGCTATCTTGTAGCCGGAGGCTTCGATAATCTGCCTGGCGGGGAATCTATTCTTGACATCCTCATGGTCCATGTTGCCGGCAACCGCAATTACTCTCGGGCAAACCGATTTAAGCTCATCGATAACCCGCAGATCAACCATATCACCGGCATGCAGGATCATGTCCATCTGTTTAAACACATCCAGGATTATGCCGGGTATGTGCTCGTTCCTGCCGGATATATGGGTATCGGAAATTACGCCTATTTTCATCGCGCTCCCTCTTGTTTTGTTTTAACTCTACCCCGGCATCCTGGCTATCCGGAAACCCGCACAGTTACGCGATTACCCGGGGCCTGGAAAACAAATCCATGATCTGGTTCAGGTTATTCAAATCCCAGGTCCAAACCTTCTCCTCCAGGGCCCGCAGCCTGGCGTTGGGGTCGATCTCCTTCAGGCTGACGATAATCTTGCGCTGGGATTTATGATGATAACGCTTGCATTCCCGGGAAAAATCGGCGATGTCCTGCTCGGTAAGCGCGTCGGTTTTGATCGCTATAATCCAAAGAGAATCGCTGGAGCGGCCGAGTAAACCGTCTTTCAGAAAACGGTGGTTAAACTGCAAAGGCTTGACTTCGCGGAAATGGTTAAGCCTCACTTTCTTCCTCTCTATCTGCATGAGGTCGTCTTCAAAAAGCTGAAGCAATTCAAAAACCCGGCTGGAGAGGGGCTTGCCCGCCTGGCGCAGGAACTCCCCGATCAAACCTTCGATACTGTCGCGGAATTTTTCTTTCTGGTTCCTGGCGTCGTAAGATAATGAACGCATCTTCTCCTGGTAAACAAAACGTATCCAGTATGCGAAAAGCCGGTCGCTTACCTTAAGGAAGTCTCCACTGCGGCTGATCGCGTCCAGCTCCAGAAGATAATTTATCCTCGAATTCAGTTCTTTTTTCTGCTTCCGCATGATATGAGCGATATCCTTGATGCGATTGCGTCCGCTGGAGACAAGGTACAATATGGAAATATAATCGTTGCTGGCCGGAGAATCGAGGAAACGTTTGATATAATTGGAAAACTTCTGGTTGAGTATCCCGGATGTATTAAACAGGATATCTTCGAGCGTGTCGGCAAGGCTTACCCTGATATCCCCGTCCCTTAAGGCGAGCGCGTCGGAAATCAACTCCAGGTACAGAGGATACCCGCCGGTAAAATTGATGATGAAATCTTTCAAACCGGGGTTAGCCTTTAACGTGCCCAGGCGCTGGTCAAGATAGCGTCCGCTGGTATGCATGTCGAAAGGTTCTACGTTGATCACCTCGAAGTTACCAAAGAGCAGGGAAAGCTGTTTGGAAAGGATAACCCTGGTCCTGAACATCATCGAGCTGGCTATGGCATAGAGCGTATTCTTCTGCAGGATAAGCAGCTTGCTCCAGTCGCGATAAAGGTTCTTGACCCCGGTATTCTCCAGGTTATGGAACTCATCCAGGAATAAAACAGTGTATTTGCCGGTCTCCTGGTAAATAGATTCGGAAAGGCTGAAAAGTTCGCTGATTCCGGTTTTCCTCCTCTTGGAGAGATCGCTCAATATAACATTGATCTTGGCGGTTGTATCCGGGATATAAGCGGAGGCCTTGTTAACCAAAAACTCCAGATTCTCTTTTAGATCCATCCCGCTGTTCAGGAGGAAATTATACAGAAGCGCTCCGATAAACCTTCTGGCAAAGTCCTGGAAGGGTTCGGGCCTGATCTCCAGATATACCGTGATTATTTTCGGGTCATAAAACTTATCCAGGAACCTATGGAGAATGCTGGTCTTGCCGACATTCTCTTCTCCGATAATCGCGATATTCTGGCGGTAGCCGTCCTTAAGGCTGCCCACGCGCTTCTGGAGCACCTCCAGATAATTCCTGCGGTCAAAAAATCTGTCCTTGATCATGGTAAATAAAACAGCGGGTTCTGCGCCGCTATGCCTTTACGTATCTCGAAATGCAGATAATTCGTCTTCCCTTTGGCAACCGGGCCGATCCTGCCGATCAGCGAGCCTCTCTGTACATTGTCTCCCGGGCGGACATAAAACTCCGCCGCCCTGGAATATACGGTGCGCAGGCCGCTGCCATGGTCGATAATCAGTGTCTTCCCGAAATTCCCCATATCCGGTGAATAAAAAACTACCTTGCCCGTGCGCGAAGCGAGGATATCCGTATCCGAAGGAATCTGGATATTGATTCCCTTGTTTATCAGGTCCTGGTAAGTCGAACCAAAAGCAGCGATTACCCTGCCTTTCAAAGGCCACATGAAATCGTCTCCTGCTGACAGGACAACATCCTTTTGTGCCTTGAAACGCCCGGGGATGACCAAGATCTGTCCGATTTCAATGGCCGCATCCTCCGAGATATTATTTACGCGCAGTATCTCATCGATATCCACATTATACATCCTGGATATCCTCCAGAGGGTTTCTTTAGGCTCTACGCGATGGCGCAGGCCGGCAACCGCCTGCAGGGAAACTGGAGGCCTTGGGCCGGTGGTATAAGTCGGAGCGCTCACACATCCGCTCGCCGTTAAAACAATCAAAATAGCGATTATATTCTTCATCGACCGGTTCCCCGCGTTCTACCTCTGCTGCATGCTGATTTAAAAGCGGGTGAGCGGAATCGAACCGCCGTATGCAGCTTGGGAAGCTGCCATTCTACCATTGAATTACACCCGCGCTACCAAGCGCGCACTCGCGCAAATCCTATCAGCGCGAGGTGCCGAAGCTACCAAGCGCGCACTCGCGCAAATTTGTCCACAAGGACAACACCAACGCAATACCGATAAGCGTTGGGTGCCACAAGGACAACACCAACGCAATCGCCACAGGAAGAGAGGTACCCGTCTTTCCTATTAGCCGAAGTAACATTAGTACTGCAAACTGCTACTTCTTAGAACAACCTTCCATCAGTTTTATAGAACAATACCTTCCGCACATAGTGCAGACATCGGAAAGCTCCGGCTTACTCGATAAGCGGAAACGCCTCGCCTTTTCCGGATCAATCGCAAGCTGTATCTGTTTCTTCCAATCCCTTGCCTTCCTGGCAACCGATATCTTCCTGTCCCAGCTTATCGCTGGTTTATTCCGCTTAACCAAATCACCGGCATGGGCGGCAATACGCGAAGCGATTACACCCTCCCTGACATCCTCAACCGTAGGATGGCGCAAGTGCTCGGCCGGAGTTACATAGCAAAGAAAATCCGCCCCGCAAGCTGCCGCCAGGGCACCGCCGATCGCCGAGGTAATATGGTCATAACCCGGAGCTATATCGGTGACCAGGGGTCCTAAAACATAAAAAGGCGCCCCGCCGCAATATTTCTTCTGCAGGCGGACGTTTTCTTCAACCTGGTCCAGAGGAATATGGCCCGGGCCCTCGATCATCACCTGCACGCCTTTGGAGCGGGCGCGGCCGGCCAGAGAACCGAGTATTTTCAATTCAGCTATCTGCGCCTTATCCGTAGCATCGAGTATCGAACCCGGCCTTAAACCGTCACCCAGGCTTAAAGTTACATCATACCTGCGCGCTATCTCGAGTATTTGGTCAAAATGAGAATAAAAAGGGTTCTCTTTGTTGTTGAATTTTATCCAATTCGCTACGATCGCCCCGCCGCGGGAAACTATCCCCATCAACCTCTTGTTCTTTCTAAGAGTCTCAAGACTGGAACGGGTGACCCCGCAGTGGATGGTAAAGAAATCAACTCCCTGCTCCGCCTGCGCTTGGAGGACATCGAGTATATCTTGCGCTCCGAACTTCAGGAAATTATCGTATTCTTTCTGGGCCCTGACAGCCGCCTCGTAAACCGGCACCGTCCCTACGGGTACGCTTGAATACTTAAGCACTTCTCTCCTGGTGCGTGGCAAATCGCCTCCCACGCTTAAATCCATCAGGACGTCCGCGCCATATTTTATGGCGGCCTTAAGTTTTTCTATCTCCTCCGCTATGCGCGACTCATCCGTGGAAGTGCCGATATTGGCGTTTATCTTCGTGGACAAACCTCTGCCTATCGCGCAAGGGGATTTAATTTTATGGTTCATATTCAATGGTATAACCGCCTGCCCGCTTGCCAGAAGCCGCATAAGTTCAACAGGCTTTACCCCTTCCCGGAAAGCAACCTCGCGCATAAGCGGAGTGACTTTATTTTTTTTCGCGTATTCCAGTTGAGTCATTCTATTTTTGCAATCCTTTTAATTTTCTGAACAAGGCGGCTGCCGCCTTCGACGGGTCGGGAGCCTCCAGGACCGATCGGCAAACTGCCGCGCGGGATACCCCTGCCTGGATAAGTTGTCCTATATTGCCCTCGTCTATGCCGCCGATGGCAAAACAAGGAATATTTATCTTCCCCTTGAGCCGGCGCAGTAAACTTACCCCGATTGCCCGGCATCCGGGCTTGGTGACTGTTGGATATACCGGGCCGATACCAATATAATCCGCGCCTGCCTCCTGCGCCTGCCGCGCCTGGGCCAGGCTATGGCAGGATACCCCGATAATCTTATCCTCGCCCAAAAGCATCCTTGCCTGTTTTAAACCCAGGTCATCCTGCCCAAGATGAACGCCGTCAGCTCCGCAAAGCGCGGCGATATCCGGGTAATCGTTGACAATAAAAAGCGCCTTATCCCTGTCCAGGATACCCGCCAGTTTCAGCGCGGAATCCAATACCTTTTGTTTTGAATGGAGCTTATCCCTAAGCTGGAACATCCCCACCCCATGCCGCGCTAAATCCGCGTAAGCCGGTTTATCTAAGATCAGGCAAAGAAGCGACTTTCTTAAAAGAGTCTTTTTCGATTTCATAAACCCTGTACCTAAGCCGCTTAAAGGATAGGGCGGGCTTCTTGTCCTTCAACTTGGAGAATTCCTCCAGTACGCGCAGGGATTCTTTTACCCTCTGCATATTCGCCCGGAAAACATCCTTGCAATGCGAACGCTTTAATTCGCCTTTGGAGTTCGTCCTCCCGACGTCGCAGGCGCTGTCACGCTGTCCAAGCAGGGCTTCGGTTGAGAAATATTTCCTCGCTGCGCCGTCAATCCCGTGACGAATGGCCTTGAATCCCGCGGTGAGCTTGCGGTCATCGATGATGAAACGGGCTATCTCCTCGCAAACCCGCAGGCCTTCCTTGGAACGGTTAAGGTTCGCGTCGATTATCCTGTAAATATTATTTTTGCAAATAGTGGCGCAACTCATCTCTGCCTGCGTGATCGAAAACGGCGAAAATCAGCCGCGTCTGTAGAGTCCGGCGATCTTCCTGATTATCGCGCTGGTCGAACGTCCTTTGACCAGTTTTATAGTAAGGACTTTGCCGCCGTAACCCTGCACGAAATCCGCTCCGACTATCCTGGCTTTATCCCAATCTCCACCTTTTACCAGTATATCGGGCTTGAGCTCCCTGATCAGCCTAATAGGCGTATCCTGATTGAACAATACCACCGAATCCACGCACCCTAAGGCAGCAACAACTTTCAGGCGGTCAGATTGATTGACAATCGGCCTGTCTTTGCCTTTTATCTTCTTTATGGAGGAATCGCTGTTCAAAGCGACGATAAGATAATCGCCTTTCGCCCTGGCATCCTGCAAATACTTGGTATGGCCGTAATGCAGTATATCGAAACAGCCGTTAGTAAATACTACCCGCTTCCCTTGAGACTTCAACCGGCAGACTTTACGCTTTAATCCGCAGAGGGAATCTATTTTTGTTCCTGGCAGAGCTCTTGCTCGATCATTTCGCATATTATATGGGCGATAGTAATGTGCGCTTCCTGGATCCTGGCGGTTATCTTGGAAGGGACCAGCAGGGACACATCCGCCAGCTTCACGATCTCTCCTCCATCCCCGCCGCTCAAAGCTACTGTTTTTATACCCATCTTTTTGGCCTGCTTTATCCCCAGGGAAACATTCCTGGCTTTACCGCTGGTGGAAATAGCCACAGCCACATCGTTCTTTTTCCCGATCGCCTCCAGCTGCCTGGAGAAAACCACGTCATAACCGTAATCATTGGCCAAAGACGTCAATATCGCCGTATTCGTGGTTAAGGCTATGCCTGCCAGCGCCGAACGGTCTTTCTTGAAACGCCCCACCAGTTCGGCGGCGATATGTTGGCTGTCGCTGGCCGAACCTCCGTTGCCGAAAACAATAACCTTGCCGCCTTTTCTCAAACAATCGATCATCAGCTGCGCTATCTGGTATATCGAATCTATCTGATTGCGCAGGATCTCTTCCTTGACCTGAATGCTTTCCAGGAGTATGTCCTTAATCCTCTCTCGCATTTTTTCCTCCACGTGAAAGACGCCGCGCAATTTAAGCAAGCGCGGGGATCATCCCAGACAGTTATCCAAAAAACACCTTGGCGATATCGTAAAGCTCCGTATCGACGGTTTTCAGGGCCTTTACCGCCTCCTCCAGAGGCACATCAATTATCTTGACCCCGGCCAATGCCACCATCCGGCCGAATTTCTTGTTCTTGATCAACTCAACGGCCTTTACCCCGAAACGCGTGCCTAAAACGCGGTCGAAAGCCGTGGGAGAGCCGCCTCTCTGAATATGCCCGAGCACGCTCACCCTTGTCTCAAAACCTGTGCGCTTCTCGATCTGCGCGGCAAGTTCTTCTCCGATACCCCCCAGGCGCACATGTCCGAACGAATCGAGTTTTTTCTCCTGGGTAACCATCGCGCCGTCTTTAAACTGCGCGCCTTCGGCCACCACCACGATACTGAATGTCTTGCCGCGGGCATGCCTTTTCTTAACCACTTCACAAACCTCGTCGAGATCTATAGGTATTTCCGGTATCAGGATCACATCCGCCCCTCCGGCGATACCGGATTCGATAGCGATCCATCCTGCATGACGGCCCATTACTTCGGCCACGATGATACGGTGATGGCTTTCGGCGGTAGTATGCAGGCGGTCGATGCATTCCGTAGCCACGTTCAAAGCGGTGTCGAAACCAAACGTGTAGTCTGTCGCGGACAAGTCATTATCGATCGTCTTGGGAACACCTACGATATTCGGGCATCCGTCCTTGGCCAGTTTAGAAGCCACTCCCAATGTATCTTCGCCTCCGACGGCAACCAGGGCATCCAGCCCTATCTTCTTGAAATTTTCCTTTACCTTCTCCAGGTCTCCCGGTTTCTTATAAGGGTTGGTGCGGCTGGTCCCCAGGATAGTGCCTCCCTTGGGCAGTATGCCGGAAACAGCGCCTATATCCAAAGACATAGTATCGTTCTCAACCAGGCCTTTCCAGCCGTTTTTAATACCTATAATTTCATACCCCTCCAGCAGGGCTTTGCGCACTACCGCCCTTATCACCGGATTCAAACCCGGGCAATCACCACCGCCTGTCAATATCCCGATCCTTGCCATTTTTTCTGTTCCTCCTTAGCTAACTCTTCCATACCCGCTGAACGGAATCGCCGACGGGTCTTCCTTGTCAAAATCCCTTCTCCTGCGCGTATCCTTATCGTCATGAGTTATCTTGGCGACATGAATCCTGATAATCACCTGCTCCTCCAGGCCCAGGATCTCCTGGATCTTGGACTTTACGATATCCTGCAGCCTCGAAGTGAGCTCCGGGATATTGGCTTCGGAACGCAGGACAATGCGCATATCCGCGATTATCCCTTTCTTGTTCGCCACGACGTTGGGCCTCAATTCCTTTACTTCTGGGATAACCCCGGCCAGCCGTCGGATAAGGTCCTCCACGGCCGAAAGCGAGATCGTAACCTGTCCGCTGGAAGTGGCGAAGGCGATAGTCTTTTCCCTCTGGAACCTGCCCAGGATTATCTGGGCGAAAGAAAAACTGATCAATATCAGAAGCAACCCGGAAAGCCCGATAATCAGGCGTGAATTCGAACTTGTCTGGGCGTAAACAAGCAGATTATTGATATCTTGAGGCAGCAGCAAATTCAAGGAAAACACGATGAGCGCCAGGCCGATCGCGATAATCATCACGGCATAAAACATAATCCCCAAAACGGTAAAAAATCTCATCTGCTACCCCCTTTCTATGCCTTTAACGCAAACATTGACGTCTTTAACGGAAAGATTGCTCATCTTCTCCAGCGCCAGGCGCACATTGTCCTGGACGCGCGCGGCGGTATCCGGGATATTGTACCCATATTTGATGATCAGGGGTATCTCCACCTTTACCTCCTCATTCCTGGATATATCTACCTTAATAGCCAGAGAAGGCTTCTGCCCGAACAACTCGAGCATATTCGCTTTAAAAGACGCGCCTATCCTTTTAACCCCCTCTATTTCCAAAGCCGCGATCGAGGATATCGAAGAAATCACGTTCTTGTGTATCTTTATCAAACCTAATTCGTTTCTTGTCTCTTCAGGGTTCATTTTTCCCCCTTGGCGTCATTTGTCAAAAGGTCCTGCACGAAATGAGTCGAAATATCGCCTTTCTTGAACATCGGATTGTCCATCAACCGGAGATGAAAAGGCACGGTGGTCTTGATCGGAGAAATATAGAATTCGCTCAAAGCCCTGCGCATATTCCTGATCGCCTCGTTACGGTTATTGCCGTAAACGATGAGCTTGGCTAAAAGAGAATCGTAATAGGAAGGCACTTCGTAACCGGTATATATGTGCGTATCCACGCGCACGTTCGGGCCGCCCGGAAGGATCAGGCTTTCAATCTTCCCCGGAGAAGGCATAAAGTTGTTATCCGGATCCTCGGCGTTGATCCTGCACTCTATCGCCGCGCCTCTAACCTGCACATTCTCCTGCTGGATCTTGAGTTTCTCTCCGCTGGCGACTTTAATCTGCTCCTTGATCAGGTCGATACCGGTAACCATCTCGGTAACCGGATGCTCTACCTGGATACGCGTGTTCATTTCCATGAAGTAAAAATTGTTCGTCTTGGCATCCAGCAGGAATTCGATAGTCCCGCAGCTGACGTAACCGATCGACTTCATCCCTTTCAAGACCATCTCCCCGAGTTTTTTGCGCATCTTTCCGTCAACCGCCGGGGAAGGCGACTCTTCAAGCAGTTTCTGGTGCCTCCTCTGGATACTGCAGTCCCTTTCGCCAAGCTGCAATACATGCCCCTGGCGGTCGGCGATTATCTGGACCTCGATATGCCGGGGTTTCTCGATATACTTTTCTATATATACGCTGGGGTTGCCGAAATTAGCTTCTGCTTCGCTTTGAGCGGTCAGAAGGCTGGAGACCAGGGTCAGGTCGTTATGGCAGATACGCATGCCCTTGCCGCCTCCGCCGGCAGCGGCCTTGATGATTACCGGATAGCCGATCTCTTTGGCAGTCTTTAACGCCTCCTGTTTATTCTTGATGATCGCGCGGCTTCCCGGAACGATCGGCAGGCCGGCTTTCTGCATGCATGTACGCGCGGCCATCTTGTCTCCCATAAGCCGGATATTCTCCGGGGTCGGGCCGATAAAAGAAATCTTGCAGGATTCGCATATCTCGGCAAAATGAGCGTTCTCTGCCAGGAAACCGTACCCCGGATGTATGGCTTCTACATCGGTAATTTCTGCGGCGCTGATAATCGCCGGTATGTTCAGGTAGCTGTTGGCTGAAGAGGCCTGCCCGATGCATATCGCCTCATCGGCAAAACGCACATGCAGGCTGTTACGGTCTGCCTGGGAATAAACGGCGACCGTGCGGATACCCAATTCGTGACAGGCCCGGATTATCCTTAAGGCGATTTCGCCTCGGTTAGCAATGAGGATTTTGGAGAACATCTTCGGTTATTCTTAAAGCGGCTCGATTAGAAATAAAGACTGGCCGAATTCCACCGGCTCAGCGTTATCCACCAGGATCTCAAGGATTTTCCCTTTGATCTCCGACTTGATTTCGTTCATCAGCTTCATCGCCTCGATAATGCAAATGACCTGCCCGGGCTCGATTACCTGGCCTACCTCTACATATGCCGGGGATTCCGGGCTCGGGGCGCGGTAGAAAGTCCCGACCATCGGGGCCTTGATTTCTACCGTCTTGACAGCGCTTTTCTCCGCTTCCAGGGGAACGTTTTGCGGCTTCTCCTGCGGGACGGGGATATTCTGGCCCTGGATAACTACCGGGCCGCTGAACCCTTCTATCCCCCCGGATGTTTTCTTAAGCCGGATGCGCATATCGTCCTTTTCAACCTCCAGCTCGACAAGGCCGTTCTCATTCATCAAACTGATCATTTCCTTGATTTCTTTGATGTTCATTTAAACGCTCCTCTTTTAGCTGATCCTCTCAACATAGGTCCCGCCGGTGCGCGTAT